>CANGOT010000028.1 GCA_947455425.1 Chitinophagaceae bacterium
AAGCCCATAATGTGCCATCGGTTTTTGTGGCTACGGTATTACTATATCCTACACTAATGCTTTTCCAATCGGTCGCAGTGCCTATTTGCACAGGGCTGTGTCTATCGGTAGTGGTTCCATCACCCAATTGTCCGTTTAAATTTTTACCCCAAGCCCATAATGTGCCATCGGTTTTAAGGGCCATGGTATGTTCAGAAATACCACAAATAATTGTTTTCCAATTGGTGGCAGTGCCTATTTGCACTGGGCTGTTTCTTAGGGTAGTGGTTCCATCACCCAATTGTCCGTTATAATTTTTACCCCAAGCCCATAATGTGCCATCATTTTTTATGGCCATGCTATAATCATTCCCACCCACAACGGTTTTCCAATTGGTGGCTGTGCCTATTTTCACAGGGCTGTTTCTGGTGGTTTGAGTGCCATCACCCACTTGTCCCTGAGGATTATAACCCCAAGCCCATAAACTGCTATCAGTTTTTATGACAATGCTTGCATATGTACCTGCACTAACGGCTTGAATACAGCTTTCAGAAAAGGTTGTTCTAATAGTAATACCACCCGATAAAGCACTATTTACATTGCTGCAAGCATTGCTTACTTTACAATAGTAATAAAGCGTTCCACCTTCAGTAGTAGCTGGTGTATAGCTTGCACTAGTGGCACCAAGAATAGGACCACCATTAATGTTTGCAGTAGTGTTGCTATACCACTGATATCTTAAAGTATCTGCACCTGTAGCAGTTACTGATAAAGTAGTAGCAGTTGCATTAAGTTTTAGTGAACGAGTTGTAGTATCAGGCTGCCCTGTAATAGCTACCATACCCGGTGGCGGTGTAATTGTTACCGAACCTAAACTGCTTAAAATTGAACAATGAGTTCCATTACTAATACGTGCACGCACATTATAAGTAGCTGGATACACATTGGTAAAATGAGGATCTTCGGTATAATATTGACCATTGATAGTATATTGAATACTATTATCTTTAATGACTACATTTTTTACAGAATGGTAATTGTTTGATGCTCCACATCTTGCAGCAAGAGCATATTGCCAACTAGATTTGTTGTCAGTAGCATAAGCTGCTGGTAATTGGTAGTTGCTACAAATAGTAGTGCCGCCGTGCACGATGGTAAGTTTTCCATCGTATGTTACAGTGATAGCAACTGATTTATAACTATTTGCATTTACGGTTGCACTGTAAGATTGAAGCTCAATTTTGTTATAATAAATTTTAATGGTATTGCTATAATCGCTAAAGCCTATAGCCAAACCACTGTTTACCATTCCAGATTCTGCCGCACCTGCAGTACCGGCAGTATTTAATACCCCATAGTTAAAGCTTAAACCATCTCCTCCATTTCCTCCTCCTACAAACACATCATAGTTGGCAGCAAAAGCATTGGGTTGGGCTACAGTTGTAGCAAAAGCAATAAAGCCAGCTCTATTGCTAGTATTTGGTGTAAGCACTAAATCACCATTACCCCAATATGGGTTACAACAAGTACCCAAATTACCGAAAGTAGCACTACCACCTTGTTGATTAGTCAAACTAATATTTACTAAATCGTAAGGTGATGAAAGACCATGAGATACATTGCTAATAGTAACAGTACCACCTGCACTTGTACAAGTAGTTGGGCTAGTAGAAGCTAGAGTTCCCGTAATATCTGGTGTATAAGTAATTGTTGCAGTTCCTATTTGAAAAGTATTTGAGCAATGAACCCCATTGCTTTTACGAGCATATACGGTATACTGCCCTGGAAATACTTCAGTTAATGTATTAGCTGTAGTAAAATTACCGTTACCTAAAAAATATTGAATATCGTTGTCTTTAATCACTACATTTTTTACAGAATGGTAATTGTTAGACCCTCCGCATCTTGCAGCAAGAGCATATTGCCAATTAGATTTGTTGTCAGCAACATAAGCTGCTGGTAATTGGTAATTGCTACAAATAGTAGTACCACCATATACAAGGGTAAGTTGTCCATCTTTTGTTACAGTGATAGCAACTGATTTATAACCACCTGTATTTAGGGTTGCACTATAAGACTGAAGCTCAATTTTATTATAATAAATTTTAATGGTATTGCTATATTCGCTAAAGCCAATAGCCAAACCACTGTTTACCATTCCAGATTCTGCGGCACCTGCAGTACCTACAGTATTTAATACCCCATAGTTAAAGCTGATACCATCTCCTCCGTTTCCTCCTCCTACAAATACATCATAGTTGGCAGAAAAAGCATTGGGTTGGGCTTCATTTGTACCAAAAGCAATAAAGCCAGCCCTATTGCTAGTAGGTGGTGTAAGCACTAAATCACCATTACCCCAATAAGGGTTACAACAAGTACCCAAATTACCAATATAAGCACCACCAAGTTGTTGGTTGGTTAGACTAAGATTTACTAAATCGTATGGAACAAAATTATGCGTTACATTGCTAATAGCAATAGTACCAGTACCTGTGCAAGTAGTAGGGTTGGTAGGCGTTACTGTTGCAGTAACATATAAACCAGTAATAGTTTGTGTACCAAAACTTACTGTTGAATTATAAACGTGAGCATTATAAGCAGCATCACCAATTCTGGCATAAGAGCCATAAGTACCAGGGTTTAAACCAGAAAAATTATTATTTGTAGTAAAATTGGTACCATCTAAACTATATTCCCAAGGTGTTTGATCTCTTATAACTACATCATTTACTGCATGCAAATTGTTTAAGCCACCACATCTTGCAGCAAAGCCGTATTGCCAATTGGTTTTATTATCGGTAATATAAGTTGCTGGTAATTGGTAGTTGGTGCAATAAGTAGTACCTCCGTGGGCAATCGTAATTTGTCCACTTGTGTTAACAGATATAGAAACTGATTTCCAGTTACTATTATTTAAAGTGCCATTTACATTATAAGCTTGAAGTTGCACTTTGTTGTAATAAATTATTATCTTATTACTATAATCATTAAAGCCAATAGCCAAGCCACTATCTATCATGCCAAATTCTCCATAGTTTCCAGTACTAGTGTTTACTTTGCCATAGTTAAAGCTAGTACCATCTGCACCGTTTCCATTACCTACATACAAGCCAAAATTGGCACTAAAAGAAACAGGTTTCAATGTGGTTTGAGCAAAAGTAATAAACCCCCTTTTGTCATTGCTAGGCGGTGTTAGTAGGACATAGTGCGGATTACCAGCAGTAAATGTGGGCGTATGGTTTTCCCCTCCCACTACTGCACCCACAGGCAAAGAAGATAAATCGGAATTTACTAAATTGTAGGGTGCTGCACTTGTTGCAGTATTAATTGTTATGCTACCCGTCCCCGAACATATTGCAGAATTTACGCTGACAGTACCAGTTATGGTAGGTGGTGTTTGTGCCATAGCATTGATGCTAAGCAGTAGCAGCATTAAAGCTGCCAAGATGGTGTTTAAACCTTTTTTCATTTTGTGTATATTTGATTAAAAATTGAACTATTTAAGGGTGCAAAATTGTTTTATCACTTTAACATAGCCTATAAGGGTTAACCCTTGTTTTTCTTTACTATTATGCACAGCAATGTGCTTAATAAATAAAAAACTGCATTTTTGAACCATGAAAACGGTAATAGCAGCTGTGTTAAAACGCTGCGTTTGCTACTCAATAGCAATTTTATTATGGGTGTTTGCACCACCAGCAAAAGCACAGCAGTACCCCAAGGTGTTAGACTCTCTGGTATATCACTACAACAATGCACTGCAATACGATTCTACCCGACTTACTATTAACAATTTTTTACAACAAAAAAATATTACCAATGCCGATAGGTTTTATGCATACTTATATATGTCTTTTACCTATAAACGATTGCAGAATTATAACGAAGTGCATAAATATTTGGATATAGCCATTGGCTATGGCCTGCAAACTGCAAACAAAGATTTTTTTACTGCCTATTACAACTGCCAAAAGTCATTTGCTTATTTTGATGTAAGTGATTTTGTAAAAGCTGATAGTTTGATGCAACCCTTAATTGCCAACAACTACCAATATTTAGAAGATGATGATAAAGGGAAAGTGATGATTCAAGAGGCTTTTATGCTGCTACACAATAAGCAATATGCAAAAGCTGCGAGTATGTATAAAGCTGCCGAAATATTTATGCAGCAATACAGCCCCTGCGAATTGCCCATTGTATATGCCAATGAAATACAACTGTATGAAGCTAGTAAGCAATTCGATAAAATGGAGGCGTGCTATAAAAAAGGAATGGCTCGTGCAGATAGCTGTGGTATTTTAAAATATAAAATGCTGTGTACACAAAATATGTATTATTTCTATCGCAAAAATGGCAATTATGAGAGAGCCATTTATTTTGCTCACGCTTGGGATAGTATGAACACCATTTTTAAAACCAATGAAAACCTTCAAAAACTTAACGATATTGAGCACCTGCTTCAAGAAAAGACAAAAGAAGAAACAATCAATAATCAAAATACTATTATTCTAAAGAACAAACTCTATTTTAATAGGTTAATCATCATTGCTTTATTACTTACCTGTATCATTATTGGAATGGTTTTTTATCGTGAAAAGAGATATGTTAAAATCAAACGCAAACAACGGCTGCTATTTTCGCGACAGCTTTATGAGAAGATAGAAGAAGATAGAAAACGCATTGCAGCCGACCTGCACGATGGTGTGAGCCACGAGCTGCTGACATTAAAGAACAATCATTCTCAAACAATCACTTCCCAACAAAATAATATAGATGACATTATTGAAAACCTAAGAAATATTAGTCGCAATCTTCACCCAGTAATGTTTGAACGTTTAGGTTTAATAGCTTCTATTGAACAAATGGTTGAAAGAATACAAACTTTAAATGTTTTTTATATCAATACAGATTTACATTACAGTGGTCAATTACATAAAACCACCGAAATGCAACTATATCGTATGATACAAGAAGCTTGCAGCAATATGATAAAACATTCAAATGCTATAGCTGGCAGAATTTCAATAGCAGAGGATAATAAAATGGTAACTACTACTATTGAAGACAATGGCAAAGGATTCGATGTTAACAAGAAATTGAATTCCACAGACTCTTTTGGATTGCACAATATCATACAAAGAGCAAAATCGCTAGGGGGAAAAGCTTCCATCTTTGCTACTCCTAAAGGCACCACTATTACGATATCCATTCCTAAAATTCAATAAATGAATATTCTCATTGCAGACGACCATACCCTTACATTGCTGGGTACTAAAAATTTTGTAGAATCACTGGGATATCGAGTAGGTAGTGTTTGCTCAAATGGCATTGCAGCTTATAATGAAATTTGTTCAAAAAACTTTACCATCGCCCTGTTAGATATCAATATGCCCGGTATGGATGGTTTAGAAATATTAGAAAAGATATATACTAATAAAATTCGCACTAAAGTAATATTGCTAACCATGCACCGCGAAATTAGTATTTACAAAAGAGCAAATGAACTGGGTGTATTTGGATATTTACTTAAAAACCACTCTGAAGAAGAATTACACATTTGCTTACAATCGGTTGCCAATAATGTTCAATACATTAGTCCTCATATTACCAAAGAACTGGTGATGGACAAAAACGAAACTGGCGACAATGATTTATCGAAACTCACTTTCACCGAAAATAAGATACTGGAAATGATAGGAAAACAGCATAGTACAAAGCAAATAGCAGCATTACTTTTTATATCCGAAAAAACAGTTGAGGGTCATAGAAGAAATATTATTGACAAACTAGGCTTGCCGAAAGAAAAAAATATACTGCTGCAATGGGCTATCAAGAATATGCCTGTTGAATAAAAAACTGCTGTAACATCAATAAAGTTTGAGAAAACTGGTGAAGCAGGGTTGCTGTAATTTGTTTTATAAATACCACCAATTCCTAAAGAGCCTAAACCAAAATGACGTTTTAAACTTGCAGCAGAAAATAATGTTTTTGTATATTTATTCCAGGCATGTGCCCAAAGGCTACCAGTTTTATCGGTAGTTGCAATAACTGTTTGACCACCATCGGTAGTATTCAAATAGCTATGCTCAATTAAACCTTGTTGAATACCAGCATTACCACCTGCTAATGGATCTCCAGTTGTATATTCATTGCTGAATACAGGAGTATTGTTCTGAGAATAATAAGTAGGATTTACAGCACCACAATGAATACTGCATGAAGGTGCAGAAACGAATCTAATACTACTTGTATTACCAGTTAATGATGGGCCAGCATAACCTTGAGAATTCGAAGGGAATCCTGTAAACTCAACCCTCACAGGAAAGTTTGTAGATGCAATAGCATTACCATTTGCAGCACTGAAAGCATAAGCACCATTAGCATCTGATGTAGCAGTATAAGCAGTTCCGTTTTTATCGAATACCTTAACAGTTACACCAGCAATACCTTTGGTTTCTCCAGCATCGTGAGTACCATTTGCATTGTTATCATAGTAAATCATACCACCTAAACTATTGCCATTGCAAGTCATGGGTGCACAAGCTACAGGTGCAGTAACATTTACTGTTGTTGAAGATGCACTATGAGCACCACTCAACACAGCGTGCAAACTATGAGAAGCACCATCAGAATTAATTTCAAAAGCTACAACCTGAGGTGTAACTATAGGGCCTGCAACAGCAGAACCGCTTCCTGGGTCGTATTAAGATTGAGGTTTAATAGTTCTGGTAGTTGTTCCATCTAATGTTACCACAATTTGGTCGGCACTACTAGCTCCTGTCCAACCAACTTGAACTGTAATAGTTGTTTTACTTGCACCACTATAATAATAGCAGCCACTTGCAAATGCTTTTTCTATGCTCACTGTTTGTGCATTAATTGCATTAAAAGCGGTTAATAGAAATGCAAATAATCCGCATACAAGAAGGCTAAACCTTTTGTGCGAATTTGTTTTGTTTTTTTGAATTTGAGTTGACATTTATTTCATATTTATATTTTTCTAGAATTTAGTTTTATGGACAGTTATTAATATTTGAGAAAATAACTCTGTCTTGATTGTCAATACCAATTTCAACTACACAACTTTGGTTGTTAGAACTCAAATTGTATGAAACTAAGTTGGGACTAAGAATAGCATCAGGAGTGCCTAACAAATTGTACACTTCGTTTCTGCTGGTAACTGTTGCTGCACTTGAACCAGAACAAGTTGCAGTTTTGGAGATTGTTAAAAACAATGCTTGCAAAGGAAGTAATGCTGCTTTTCTATCTTGTCCTTGCAAACTTTTAAACAAGTTGCTCTGTTGGGTTATTGCCGGAGTAATGGTAATACTTTGGCTGTAGGTTTTCACTGCAATCATTGCTAACCCCGCAATAAAGAGTGTTTTCAGTTTTTGAATCATTGTGTTGTGTTTATAAAATAAATATTTAATGAACTAAGGTTTACTTGTTCTAAGGGGGGATAGATTAACTTGTTTTAATAAGGACGGTGATAAAGAAATTCTAAGGATATTAAGAAATTTGTTGCTTTAATTCGGGTGTAAAATTGTGCGATAGCAGCAACTTAGAAAATCCCTTAATGTAGGGATACACCAAAAAAGCAATACGAAATGCTTAATAAAAACAATAGCTTAATAGTTGGATTGTTTAGTTTTCTAAATCTAATATTATAGAGTACGAGATAGAGCAAAGCCACTAGATGCAGCTTAAAAAACAAGAACGACAATTATTTTACTTTATTGTGTTATTATGAAATTATTTTTTTGCATCTCTATTCACTTTTCTTTGATCTTTGATTTTTAAAATAACGACGTCATGCAAAAAGAAAAAATATTAGTCATAGGTGCTTCGGGTCAAATTGGTGTAGAACTCACCTTAGCTCTTAGAAAAATATATGGTAACAGTAATGTTGTAGCAAGTGATTTACGAGAAGAAAATGATTTATTGAAAGGTACTGGCCCTTATGTAAGCCTTGATGTAATGAATAAAGAAATGTTGCATGTGCAAGTTATTCGACAAAATATTACTCAGATTTACCTACTTGCTGCAATACTTTCTGCTACCGGAGAAAAAAATCCAAATCTTGCCTGGAGTCTAAATATGCAAAGCCTTTTAAATGTACTGGATATAGCTCGAGAAGAAAAATTACATAAGGTTTATTGGCCTAGTAGCATTGCAGTGTTTGGTCCTACCAGCCCCAAACAAAACTGCCCTCAACAAACCATCATAGAGCCTGCAACTGTTTATGGCATTAGTAAATATGCAGGAGAGTTCTGGTGTAACTATTATTTTAATCGTTACGGCGTAGATGTAAGAAGCCTGCGATACCCTGGATTGATAAGTTATAAATCTGCACCAGGTGGCGGTACAACAGACTATGCTGTTGAAATTTTTTACGATGCATTAGAACAAAAAAAATACGAGTGCTTTTTAAACGAAGACACTTACTTGCCAATGATGTATATGCCAGATGCCATAAAAGCTACTATTGAGTTGATGGAAGCTGATGCTCATAAAATTTCTGTGCGTCATTCTTACAATATAGCCAGTATGAGCTTCTCTCCAAAAGAAATTGGTGCAGCCATTCAAAAGCATATACCAGATTTTTCAATGACATATAAACAAGACTACAGGCAAAATATTGCTAATAGTTGGCCACAGAGTATTGATGATTCTGTTGCAAGAAACGATTGGAACTGGCATCATGATTATAATCTAGAAAAAATGGTTGCAGATATGCTAGAGAATTTAAAATAAAAATTGCTAACAATATCATTCATCCGTTTTCTCAAAATTCTGTTCTTCTATTTTTGATTCTATCACTTCATCCTTTAAATCTTGATGATGATTTCTTTGTTTATTTTTATGAAACAGAAATACAAAAACAATAATAACCAATAAAGAAGCAGCAACTCCTGCTATTTGAGATTTATCCATTGCAAAGTTTTTTGATGAAAATTTGTTCTCATCAAAACTAAAATACTAAACAACATGTATACTTACATAACTAAACAATCCTCTTATATAATTCACACATTGCATTAAATTAACAATAAAAATTATGCCTTAGGATGAGCTTTAGCAAAAACGTCTTTCAGTTTTTCAATTGTATTGTGGGTGTAAATTTGTGTAGCTGCTAAACTGCTATGTCCCAACAATTCTTTTACAGCATTTAACTGTGCTCCATTATTCATTAAATGTGTTGCAAAACTATGGCGTAGTACGTGTGGACTTTTCTTTTTAACAGTTGTAACCAAACTTAAGTAACTCCTCACAAAGCCATACACATATCGAGGGTTTAGTGGCTTACCCTTTGATGTTACAAAAACATTATTTACAGCCGTAGCAGGCTTATTGGAAGTGTAAACGTTAAGCTCATTAATTACATCTGCATTTACCGGAATAATACGTTCTTTATTACCCTTACCCAGTACTTTTATTTGCTGATAAGAAGTATCAATTTGCGATTCTTTTAAATGAATCAGCTCACTTAAACGAATACCTGTGTTATATAAAAGCAACATTACCAAACGCTTTGTTTTATCTTCCCAAGTATCAGCAAATTCAACATGTTTAAACAAAGTATCTATATCTTTTTCTTCTACATAAGATGGAAGCCTTTTTGAAATTTTAGGTGAATTTATATTAGTGAGTGGGCTCACAATAATCAATCCTTGCTTCAATTGATATTTATAAAATGATTTTAAAGAAGATATTTTTCGGTTGATACTTTTTGCAGAAACATCCTGCTCTTTTAACTGTGCTAACCAACTACGAATCATTGAAGAACTAATTTGTTTAGGATGTTCGGTTTCGTAATCAGTGAGTGCGTAAAGAAAAAACTGTTCTAAATCGGTTTGATAAGATATAATTGTATGCTGCGAATATCTTTTTTCAAATTGCAGATATTCCAGAAAAGCAATAATGTATTTATTTGTGGAAGGTATAGACATAAAAAAGTAGTCTAAGGTATTAACCAAGACTACTCTATAATATATTGGGGAAAGAGTTTAGCTACTAGTCAAACTTTCCACCATCAAGTTGTTGCTTGTAGATAGCTTTTAAAACTTCTGCACGACGAACAATTGACGGTTTAATGTAAGCCTGACGACCTCTTAATTGTAGTAATGTTTTACTTTTCTCAAATTTCTTTTTATACTTTTTGAGAGCTTTGTCAATGTTTTCGCAGTCTTTTGAATCAATGATTAACATAATTTATATACCTCTTTTATTATTTGGGTGGCGAAGATAGGGGGATGAGTTTAATTGGCAAAAAAAGAAAACAATTCTTAATACTAAAAAATACTATGTTTTATTAAATCTACCTCTAAACTTATGTTTTTTTGCAGGAATGGCGTGAATGGTCTTTTCCTGTAAGTCATTTGAAACGATGCTGATATTTCCATCTACTTCCAGCATTGCCAGATCTACATGCTGAATATCTCGAACCCCGTGCTCACGAACAGCCGCCTCTAGTTCAAACAAAGTTATTTCAGCATCATGCATATTTTCTGCTTGTAGCTTACCATTATAAATGAGTAGAATGGCTTCCCCTTGTATCAGTTCACTAATTTTTTCGCTTTTGAATAAAATTTTTTTTAATCCAAAGTTTACAATAAATAAAGCAAGAGCTGCAATAACCCCACCGAGCAAACTGGTATTGGGGCCAACCATTGCATTTTGAACGGCATTACTTATAAGTAATATAAAAACCAAATCAATAACTGATAGCTGTGCCAGTTCTTTTTTCCCAAAAACTCTTATAGCTATAATCATAAAAATATATACAGCTATAGACCTTAAACAAATTTCAGTATATGCATTCATCGTTGTAATATTTGTTTTTAGTTTAATACCCTACTAATGGTAGAGATGCTTCTTAACAAATTTCTTATCTATCTCAAACTGATTTTTGTTTGATTTATTGTGGATTTGAACCATATAAATATGGCTCAGTTTAATTTCTACTACACTTTGAATTGTTGGAAGTTGATATCATCAGTTTAGTATTCACAAATTATAAACAAAACAATTTTTTATCATTGCAACATAGTTCTTATTAAGCGTGATTCCAAAATACGCCTAGCATCTTTAACTCTCTAGATTTTCCTTGTGTAAGGTTGAATATTTGTTTGTCAACATTGTTGAATTGCCATCACTTTCGTAAAAATAAGAAACCTCTAGAGAATAAATCTTTAGAGGTTTCTTCAATTTTGCAATAAAAACAATCGCTGAGAAAGGTTTAAAATTCATTCTCCGACTTCACACCAAAAAGTTTACCTTTTTTCCACAGTTCATAATCTTGCTTTAACAGAGTTTGGTTGCGTTTAGTAAGCTGTGGTGCATCTAATTCGATAAGGTCTGGCTTACCAGCATTTACCCAAGCAGTATACCAATAATTAGCAGTATTGGCAATGGCTTTACGCATTTGATTTTCTACCATTCCATTCAATGCTGTATTAAAAGCTGTGCAATACTCAACACTCACTACGTTTTGTTTGAACTTATTTTTAACAATATTCCCTTGAGCATCTTTTTCAAAAATTTCATCAGCGTTAAAGGTTTCTTTCGTTTTTCTATCTGCCAGTAAAAGTTCATCTACCAGTTTATGTGAGTCGTTGATAATGTTCCATGTTTCCTTTTCAACATCTGTTATGTATTTTGCCTCACCAGTATAAAAATTATAATTTTCTCCAAATAACTCAGGCAATCTAGATTCCCATAAAGAGTGAATACCTTTTTGATTGGTTAATTGTCCATCGTGATTGGCTGATGTGTGTAAAGGCATTGTTGCATCTCCAAGATAGTGACCAAGATCGGCAGCTAAAAATAATATTTCAGCTTTACGTTTTTCTTTCATGGCTTTGGTTAGCTTGATCATTATTTCTTGAACATACCAAGGTAAAATACCATTATCGTTAATAAACTTTTTATCGTATTTTTTATTTACTTCATCCAATGTTTTAGGTAAACTATCTAAGGAACCAAAATTTTCTAAATCAATATAATGACGAGGATTCTCGGCTCTATCGCTCAAAGCATGTTTGCGAACGTCGGGCACTGTTGACTCGTTGGTTATAAAATTAATATGGTTGTAGAAGAATGATTGCAAGGGCTTTGGCAATGCAAACACAGCCGCATTATTAATATGTTCGTGTCCAAAAACACCCCAGGATATCAAACCAATACTTAGAGCAATTGATACAATAATGGTGAATACTTTTTTCATTTTATATTATTAATTATCAGCAGGAAAATCAGCACCTTCGGTAGTTTCAGCCCAAGTGTCGTAATTCGTTTTTAATAAATCAAGTTTAAGACGAGCACCTTTTAAAGCATTCGCTCCAAGTAATAATCTTAACGGTGGATTCTCAGCTTCCACTGCTTTAATAATAGCTTTCGCTGCACGTACTGGGTCTCCTGGCTGACGGCCACTATTCCCTCTAATGGTATCACTATTTTGATGTGCAGATGCTGCATAATCATCAATAGAGGTTTTGGTATTGTTGGCAGAACGACCCGCCCAATCTGTTCTAAAACCACTCGGACAAACTACGGTCACTTTAATTCCTAAATGAGCTACTTCTTTAGATAAAGATTCTGACAAACCATCTACTGCAAATTTGGTTGCATTGTAATAACCAATACCAGGAAAGCCAACTAACCCACCTACAGATGCAATGTTTACAATATGTCCACTTCGTTGTTTACGCATAGATGGCAAAACTGCAATTGTCATATTGGCTAAACCAAAAACATTTATTTCAAACATTTTTCTCACTTCAGCATCCTCACTTTCTTCAATAGCACCAAAATACCCGATACCAGCATTGTTTACCAGAACATCAATCTTTCCAAAATGTGCTAATGCTTTTTCAACAGCAGCAGCAATTTCAGCTTGTTTGGTAACATCTAATTGAATAGCAAAAGCATTATTGGGATTAGCAGCAACAATATCTTCTACATCACTCATTTTTCTTGCAGTAACTACAACTTTATAGTTTTGTAGCAACAACTCTGTTGCCAATGCTCTACCAAAACCTGTAGAACAACCGGTAATAAACCATACTTTATTCATAATTTTTATTTTAATATAACTGTTGCGAAATTGAGTGTTATTTTTTAAATATTGTGTGAAGATTTTGTGATGTTAAAAAGATTATCAATTTCTATAATGATAATCATTGTAACCATCATCATTCTATTTTCGCCACTTAATAGAACATATTTGAAACACCTTACCTCACTTAATAAATATTTTTTAAAATACAAGAAACTATTTCTGTTTGGTATTGTATTCACATTGCTATCTAATTTCTTTAGAATACTCAGCCCGCAAGTTTCTAAATTTATAATTGATAGAGTAGCTGCTGAACTAAATCCTGCAAAGCCACAACTTTCAATTAATCACTACAATTTTATTGTAAAATATTTTATTGATTACTTTAATAGTAGCAACTTAACAACACTTGTAATTTTTAGTGGCATTGGCTTATTGATTTTGGCTTTACTAGGTGGATTGTTTATGTTTTTTATGCGACAAACCATTATTGTAATGAGTCGTCACATTGAGTTTGACCAGAAGAATGAAGTATTCAAGCATTATCAACAACTTGATTTAGAGTTTTATAAAACACATAGTACTGGTGATTTAATGAATCGTATTAGTGACGATGTTTCTAAAGTAAGAATGTATACAGGACCTGCGATTATGTATATTATTAACCTTGTAGGAACTATAGGGTTTAGTCTATTTTTTATGTTTAAAGAGAATGCTTTGTTGTCGTTTTACGTGGTGGCTCCATTGCCCATTCTTGCAATAATTATTTATTATGTAAATAATATTATTAACAATAAAAGTGAGCAATTACAAGAAAGCTTATCTGCACTAACTACCATTGCCCAGGAATCATATTCAGGTATCAGAGTGATTAAATCTTTTGT
>CANGOT010000029.1 GCA_947455425.1 Chitinophagaceae bacterium
ATCTTTTAATTCACTTATTTTAACATCACTTAATAGCTCTTGCGGGTTTGGAGGAATTGGACCAGTTGGATAAAAATGAAAATTCTTATCTTCTTCAAAAGGCTGTTTAAATGCTTTTTCAATCTTGATTTTTCCTAAAAGAAAATTGCTTAAACCTTCGGATCTATCTAGGTTTAAAAGTGTTGCAATTTTGGGTCTTCGTAAATCAAATTCCAGCAAAGCAACCTTTTTTCCTTGCAATGAAAAACTCTTAGCCAGATTTAATGATATAAATGATTTCCCTTCACCACTAATATTAGAGGTTATCATTACGAATAATGATTTATTTTCTTTTTGATAAAAACTTAGTTGGGTTCTTAGTGCTCTTAGTTGCTCACCAAACATACTTCTGTCTTGCTTATTTAGAATTACGTTTGATTTATAGTTTGATTTATCTACAAATTCCAATTCAGAAATCACTGGAATACTTAAGTAATTTTCAAGCTGTTTTTTAGAAATAATTTTGTTATTCAGCAGCTCCACACAAACAAAAAAGATAATTGGCAGAAAAGTACCCAAAAGGGTTGAAATGATTAGTATTGCAAGTTTTGATGGTTTTTGTTGCGATGGAATAACCATTGTTGGGTTTAGTATTTTAGTGTCAATAGTTGTTGATGCTTTTGCCAATAAAGCATCTTCTCTTTTTTGCATTAATACTAACAACAATGCCTCTTTAATGTTTCTTATTCTTTTAATGTCAACCAATCCTTTCTCATCCTTGGGAGTGTTTTTTATAAGCGAACCTGCCTGATTTATTCTATCTAAGCAAAGTTGTTTCGAAACTTCAACCCCTTTCTTAAGAGCAGTTAATTGTTCTTTTATAGTATTTTTAACACTAACAATATTGCTTTCAAGAATTTTTAAATTGTTAAAGTTTGGAGTAACCAACGCAGCAAGTTTATCTCTCTCAGTTTTTAATTGAGTAAGCAATGACACATTATTTTGTAAATTCAAATCAGCAATCCCAACAATGGCATAATTAACATCTTTAATATTGTTTTTATTAGAATTTACAAAATGTTCTATAGAATCAATATTTGCTTTTTGCATTTCAACTTCAATCATTCTTTTATCTACCTCCTCTACTCTTTCTAAATACAGTAATCCATTTGAGTTTTCACTTACAAATCCTCTTCTTGATTGGTAGTCTGAGAGCTCATTTTCTATAGAATCTAATTCATTTGCAAGTGGTTTTAATCTGCCATTAATAAAATTAATTGCCTGAGAAAAGCCTAATGATTTATCGCTACTTAATATGTTATTATAAACTTGTACAAGTAAGCTTAAAATATCTTTGGCTCTATCTGTTGATATGTCTGTAAAAGTCATATCAATGATATTACTTTCTTTATCAGCTTTTATGATTAAGTTATTGCTAATATTCGATGCTACACTCATTCTATCAATAAACTTGCAAACAATTGGTGAATTATATTCAAAGTCTTTTAGTTTGGTTACAATAATTGTAAAACCGTCTATTATTATTGGTGTATCGAATGAAAAATTTCCAATTTTCTTTTGTTTATAAACCAATTCAAACTTACCCTTTTGTGGAACTATTGAAAATGAGAAATGATTATCTGAAAGCTTTTCATAATTCGGGTTTAATATCTTCCATTTGATTAACCCATACAAACTTTTATCTTTAAATTTCCCTTCAAGTGTTGTGTTGTAAGAAAGATCCAATGTATCTACAACATTCACTGACAAAGCTGGAGATTTTAAAAAAGCAATTCTATCATTAAAAGGATCTCTTGTTGTTCCTGTAACTGCTTGTTGAATTGTGATTTCTTCTTTTTGTTGAATATTTACTTTTGTAGAAACCGTGTAAGTTGTAACAATATACCTAGTATAAAGTTTACCAACACTAAAACCAATAATTCCAAGAATTAAAGCATAAGGCCAAATACCTAATAATCTCCTAAAGTCAACACTAGTAAGAGTTTTGGCATTGTTTGTAGCTGCCGCCCCAGTATTATTATTTTCCCATGGATTCCTGCTCACTTTATTTTTTTATTTTTTTATCAATAGCACTACAAGTGCTAATATTCCAGTGACCATAGCTACTGTGCTTCTCACAGCAGTTGTGCTTTTAAGTGATGCATTCAATTTGCCAGGTCTTATGTAAACTATATCGTTATTTTGCAAGTAGTAATATGGTGAATTAAGTATCTCTTTACTTGTCAAATCAATAAAAGCAGTGGTCCTTTTTCCATCTACTTCTCTAATTACTAAAACTTCATCCCACCTATCATCTGGCTCATAAGCTGAAGGTTGTGCAAGTACATCCAAAATTGTTAGCCTCTCGTTTGTTATTGGAACACTATAACCGCCTCTACCGTTTAATACAGACACCTTACCGCTTAGTGTTACAAATACATAAGGATCTTTATAATATTTCTTTAATTCCGTTTTAATCTTATCTGCTGCTTCTTGTGAACTTAAATTTAAAACTGTTGTAGCACCAATTAAAGGAAAATCAATACTTCCTGAAGAGTCAACTAAAAAACCTGTTGTACTTTGTGTTGCATTTCCACCTGCATTTAAATTGTTAAAAGGATTTAAAAAAGAAGTTTGAACAGGGTCTTGGCAGCTTGCAATAACAGACACTCTATCGCCTTTTTGAATTTTTTGAACAGAAACTTTTTTAATTGAATCAATCCTTTGAACTTGCTCGTTTACATCATTTACATAATACATTTTTTTTGATGAAAAACAAGAAGAAAATAGTGTTACTATTAACAAAAGGAGTATTAAATTCAGTTCATTTTTATAAGCAATCATTTTAAAAAGGTTGTTTTTTTATACGGCTTCGCCACCTCAGTCACAGCTGTTATTTTTTTCTTACTAAACTTTTACAAAAATTCAAACTGAATATTAAGCTAACATTAATAAGTTGTTACGGAATAGTTAATTTAAATTCTAGATAATTAATTCAGACTGCAAGTGATTGAAATAATCCCTAAGATGGATACACACGCAAATCAGTTACATAAAAAAAATTGATATATCTGATATAACTTGAGAGCATTACTTGCATACAATAAAAAATGGTGAATTCCATATTAGTTTTTTTGATTGAGTTAAAAAAGAAGCATGAGTATACTACATGAATAAGTGTTGAATAAGAATAACCTCAAACAAAAAAGCCACAGATTCACAATCTGTGAATCTGTGGCTTTTTTGCCAATTCTAAACCTTAATATTCTAAATAGTAAACTGGGTGTTCTAACTATTCCCAAACGGTTTCTAAGCTTCACTCTTGCTCATTTAAACACCATCCTCTGCGTTCTACATACTGTCCATGTCAATTTAAACGCCTCTTTATCCGTCTAAGCACTACCCTCTTCATTATAAATCATCATTCAATCATCTAAGCAATTTCTGCAGTATTTTAAGCAATAACACACCCCGTTCTAAAACCAACATATGTTGTTCCACATCAATCAGACTATCCTTTAGGTTCCGTCTTTTTTGTATCAACTTTTCTCATTTTTTTATTAGTACTCAATGTAGCCAATGTTTTGGTATAACTAAACTTCTGTGCTGTGGCACTATCCTTTATTTCCTCATACAAGCCTGTAGCAATCTTCGCTACTTTCATCACATCACTATACACTTTATTCAATTGTTTAATACCATCGGCTGTTACTGTTTTTTTATCTTTCTTGCTCTCCTCTTGTGCAACATTTTTATTTTTAATGATATCTGCATAGCTTTTTATATCGGTTATGTAGCTTGCATCAATTCCGGCAGCCACAACCTCTGCTTGCAAGGTAGTATCCATATTTTTAGTAAATTTAGCTAGCAGTTCTGTTAATGCTTGCTGATTATCGTTACTTACCTTTTTCCACAAATCAAAGCCCAAACTACTCAATATAACTGCTTCTCTATTATCGTCTTCAAAGTCAATCTCTACCTGTGTTTTAAATGAACGTAGCTTTGGCATCACTGCTTCCATAGCAGCATACAATTCTTTACTAGCAGTAGTTTGTTTCTTTTTGTTATCCACACCCAAGATATCTTTAAATGCTGCATCAATAGCATCGGTTAAAGACTTGAAGTAAGCAGCACTCCAATTACTTCTCTTACTTAATAAAAATGTTTTAGTTGAAGATTGAGTAGCAACACCCATTAATACAGCTAGTGTTGTAAGCATAGCAGCATCGCCACCGGTGTAAACTCTTGTTACTTTGTTGTTTGATGATTTTGACATAATTTTTTTCGTTAGTGAAAAACAAATATAAAAAAACTGTCAAAAAATTAATAGCATCTAAAAAAAATTAACATTTGATTTTTTTTTAAAATTTTAAATAGAGAAAAGAGTTAATAAATTAATAAAAAAATACAATATCATCTTAAGATTTATCAACAATAATAAAGTTTGCAACTTTTGTTTTAATAAAAATCTACTTTTTTTATACTATTTGTAATTTATGCGATTCTCTTGCAACTAATCTATTGTTAAAAGTCTAGACAATTATTTCATCTCAATTAATTTTATACAATGTTCAATACCAATAAAGCAAAAAAATACAATAAAGAAATCACAACAATAAAACTAGCAGCAATTGCGATATTTATTTTGGGAATACTGGCTGGCTTCAATTCCAAAGCACAAACCAAATCTACAACGCCTACAAATTTATATGCCATCACTGGTAATGGGTTGACAGATACATCTTGGATTTTTGGCACATATCATTTAGTAAATAATAGTTATTTAAACGAAGTACCTATAGTCAATAAAGTTTTTAATAAAACTAAAGGGGTAGTTGTAGAAATTGTAATGGATTCATCTAAACTAATGGCCGCTTATACTAGCGGAATAATGCCAGATAAAAAATTAACAGACCTCTTAGATAAACCATTTAGTGATAGTTTAGATGTTGAATTAAAAGAAACTATTGGTACTGGTTTAGAACAATTGAATCAACTAAAACCAATGAATATAATGATTGCATTATCCATAACATATTTAATGAAAGATAATGAATCAGTTATTAAAAAATATACAGGAAAACCATTGGATGTGTTTTTTGCAGATCAAGGAAGATTAACAGGGAAAAGCATTACAGCACTTGAAACAATTGAAGAACAGATGGATATTTTATTTAATAAAACATCTTTAGAAGAGCAAACAAATCAACTAAAATCATTTATAAGAACTAAAAATGAAAACATAAAATCTGGTAATCAATTAATAAGCAGCTGGTTTGCCCACAACTTAAATAAAATGTATAAAATATCCGAAGATGCTATAAAATTATATGGTGGAGAAGATGATTTAATCAAAAACAGAAATGATAATTGGATGAAAAAATTACCAACCATCATTTCAAAAGAATCTACTTTTATTGCAGTTGGAGCATTACATTTAGCAGGCTCCAATGGGTTAATTACTCAACTAGAAAAACTAGGCTACACACTTACACCCATAAAATTATAACTGTGAGTGACACTCAATTTTTAGAAAAAATAAAAGAAAGTCAGGGAATTATTTATAAGCTAGTGGCATTGTATGCAAATGATGCAGAAGAAAAAAAAGATTTGTATCAAGAAATTTTACTGCAAGCTTGGAAAGGATATGCCTCTTTTAGAAATGATTCCAAATTTAGCACTTGGCTATATCGCATTTGTTTAAATACGATACTAACTCAAAAGCGAAAAACTAATAAAGTTGATTATAAAGATTCACTTGAAACACTTTCTCCAATAGTTCAGAATAATGCCACACAAAATGAAGATGCATCAAGACTTAGGCTTGCCATTAGGCAATTAGCAGAAACAGACAGAGCTATAATCTCAATGAATTTGGACGGTTATGAAAATGCTGAAATAGCAGATTTATTGGGTATTTCAAACAATCACGTAGCTGTAAAACTGCATCGCATCAAACAACAATTAGGTAATTTCTTAAAACAATAATGATGAGTATTCAAAATATATGGGGCGATATCAATAATAAAAAAGATGATGATTTGTTATCACTATTACAGAAGCCCCAACTATCAAAACTTACCTCACATAATCCATTAGAAAAAATAAAAAAAAATTTATTAATGAATATTATTTGGGGTACGATTATTTGTGCACTGTATGTTTTTGTGATTATTCATTTTCAAATTTGGCAAGTGCAAATTTCAATGGCTATAGTGTTGTTATTCTCTCTATGGGCGTTATACACAGCATTGGTTCAATATAAAAAACTAAGCACTTCAATTTCTTCAAATAGTTCTCTACTATCAGAAATGAAAAGACACGCAGCATCTATAACAACCTGGTTAAATACCCAACAAAAAGTGGCTCTTGTTATCTATCCCATTAGTGCAGCAGGTGGTTTTATGTTAGGTGGGGTTATAGGTTCTGGCAAATCAGTTGAAGTGTTTATGAGTAAACCAATTGTAGTTGTTGCTCTTGTTGTTACCATTATAATACTAGTTCCTGTTTGTTATTATCTAGCTAAATGGATGTGCAATTATAGCTTTGGAAAACATCTAAAAGCACTGCAACAAAATATTTTGGATTTAGAGTCTGAAAAATAATTTTTATATTTCGTAATTCTATTTAATCGAGTGCATCTAATAAAATAAAAAATGGCAACTACTACCTACATTAAACAGAAAGTAAGAAATTTTAATAAACCAGCTTATGTCATTTTCGTTTTGATTGGCATTTATTTTTTTATCAGAAAAGATTTTTCTCAAGCTTCTATGGACTTTGGATTGGCCTTAATTTTCGATCCTTTCAATATTACCGTGCCTTTCAATAAGCGTCCTTTTTATCAAAAAGTTTGGCTCGTTGTTCATTTAGTAATTACATTATTTTTGTTCGCATTGATGATATTAAAATAATATCTATAATGCACTTGAAATGATAGAAATTCTAAGACAGCATATTGTTGGGAGACTAGGAAATGATCTTGATAATTTAGACACAGTATTAAACTGTTTTAAAACTGTAACTATTGATAGAAATCAATTTTTAGTACAAGAAGGAGAAGTGTGTAAGTATGTTTATTTTATTGTCAAAGGTTGTTTGCAGGTTTTTGTATATGATGATGAGATGAACGAAACTACACGAGATATTGTAATCGAAGGAACATGGTGTTCAGAATTAATTAGCTTTGGAAGCGGCAAACCAGCAACAGAAAACATTAGAACGGTTGAACATTCCGAATTACTTGCAATTGACCGACAAGGTTTTCAAAAAATGATGGAAACTGTGCCTCAGTTTAATAAGGTTTACAAACAAATTTTAGAAACCTCTTATGCCAATTCTGTATATCGTATCAACACATTTGTGGCCCTCTCTGCATTAGATAGAATTAAGTGGCTAATGGAATTTAGACCCAAACTAATGACCAGAGTTTCAAGCAAACTCATTGCTTCATATTTAGGTATTAATAAAGATGTTTTTAGCAGGCTAAAAGCAAAACTATAAAACATAGACTTTTGTCATCATTCAACGCAATTTGATACTCGATTTTTGCATTATTATTCAAAATAAAAACGTAAAAAATGAGAGAGTATTTACTATTATTCAGAAATGCAAGTGCCGAAAATGGCTATCTAGCAACTTCACAAGATATGGCTGAGGATATGCCCAAGTGGCAATCTTGGATTGGCAATATCGCAATGCAAGGCAAATTGGTTCACACAGCACCTATTGAATACACTGCCTCTCTAGTAAGCAAAGAAGGTGTAGAGCATAGACCTCACAAGGAAAGTAACACAGTCTTAGTTTCAGGATTTGTAATCTGCAAGACAGACGATTTTGAAGAAGTACAAGAGTGGAGTAAAAACTGTCCAATCTTAAAATATTCGAACAGTTCTGTAGAGATAAGACCATTAATTCAATTCCCAACAAACTAAAATTTTAACAATGGATAAAATCCTAAACTCAGGAAGATATATTTTCCCTTTATCATTCTTATTGTATGTTGGTTTGCATCTTGGAAAACCAGACGTTGGTGCTGCGTTTGTTCCAGACTATATTCCTTTTCCATACTTCTGGAATTACTTTACATTGATTTGTATTTTACTTTTCATAGTTAGTGCTGTAATTGGCAAATACGATAAATTGGCATATTGCTTAATGGCAGCTTATGTAATTCTAATGGCTTTTTTGGTACACATTCCAAGAGCAATGGGACATGAATTGGACACAACTGCAATGTCTACTAACCTTGACAGAGAAAAGGAACTAGAAATGGTAAACTTCTTTAGAAATATTATGGTAACAGGTGCATTATTAGCATTTGCAAAATTTGTTGCCAAAGACAAAAGGGTTATTGGTTAAAAAATTGTATTAATAGTAATATAGAACATTGATCTCCCATTTTCTTTTATTGTTTTCAATCCAACTTTAATTATATTCCTTAATGTATTTTTAACAATTAATGCATAACAAACCAACAGTTTAATAATTTGAACATAACCTTGTAATAATCCCATTTGTTTTCGTTAAAAATAGTTTTGCCATCAAACAAAATTAAAAAAAATGAAAACAAAATTTACAAAAAAGCAATTCGCTGCAATGCTTTTTTTAGCTTTACCTTTTTTAGGTAAAACCCAGCAAACGCCTTATTTAAAAGACACGATGAATTCTGGTCTTACTTTCAAAACCATTATTTCTGCTAATGAATCTGCTCTTAATGGTTACAAAATGGCTGGTATTCCTGATGGTCTGGGAGCTTATGACAATGGCAATGGCACATTTACTTTATTAATGAATCACGAATTACAAAATAGTGGATCTCTCTCTGGGGTTACACGTGCACACGGCTCTAAAGGTTCATTTGTATCTAAATGGATTATCAGAAAAAGTGATTTAAGTGTAGTAAGTGGCCAAGATTTAATGCAAAACGTTAAATTGTGGAACAGCACTACAAATGCTTACGAAACTTTTAATGCAGCAAACCCTTCTACTAAAGCAATATTTGGTCGTTTTTGTTCTGCAGATCTTCCTGCTGCAAGTGCATTTTATAACGCAGCTACTAATAAAGGAACAACAGAAAAAATATTTATGAATGGTGAAGAAACAAATGATGAAAGTCGTGCATTTGCTCACATTGTTACAGGTGCTAATGCTGGAACATCTTGGGAACTTCCTTGGCTTGGAAAAGGAGCTTGGGAAAATGCAGTCGCTTGCCCGTCATCTGGTGATAAAACTGTAGTAGGTTTAAACAATGATGGCACAGATGGTCAAGTATATTTTTACATTGGTACAAAACAAACTACTGGAACAGAAATAGATAAAGCTGGTTTAACCAATGGACATCCTTGGGGTGTAAAAGTTACTGGCTTTGCTGCTGAGAGAACAAGTTCAACTTCAAACATCGCAATACCAACTCCAGGAACAACATTTAGCTTAGTGGATTTAGGTGACGTTCATAATATGACAGGTATTGCATTTAATACATTAAGTAATACTAATGGCATAACTAAATTCTCTCGTCCAGAAGATGGTGCCTGGGATCCAACTCATCCATCTGATTACTATTTTGTAACTACAGACCAATTAGATCAGGTTAAAGATGGCATTGGTTCTCAAGTTGGTCGTAGCCGCTTGTGGAAACTTCATTTTACTGATATTACTAACCCAGAAAATGGTGGAACTATAGAAGCTATGCTTGATGGTACTGAAGGCCAAAATATGTTAGATAATATTTGCTTTGACAACTACGGAAATCTGACTTTATTAGAAGATGTTGGTGGTGCTGCCCATAATGGTAAAATATGGCAATATACCCCAGCAACAGATGTATTAAAAATGATAGCTAAGCACGATCCTGCCCGTTTTGGTGATATCGGTTTATCAGCTACAGCTCCATTCAATAATGATGAAGAAGCTTCTGGTGTTATTGATGCTTCTTGTATTTTAGGCGAAGGTTGGTTTTTAACTTCAGATCAAGCTCATTATACATCTGTTCCAACTGCTATTGCTGAAGGAGGTCAATTATTAGCTTTCTACAACCCAGCTTCTAAAGTTCCAACTGCAATTGGTGCTAACAATGTTTGTGTTGGTTCAACTATTACGCTATCTAACATTGTTCCTAATGGTACCTGGACAAGTTCATCTAGCAGTCTTGCAACTATTGATGCCACTACAGGTGTTGTAACGGGCAAATATGCTGGAAATGCTGGTTTACGTTATAGTTATACTAACTCTTGCAGTCGCACAGTTTATTCAGATTATAAAGTTGTTACTGTAAATGCTATCCCAAATGTTCCATCAATTGCTTATAAAGCTGGAACAAGCGATCCACAACGTGGTGCTGCTGCTGGTGGTTTCTGCGTAGGAAAAGTGTTTGATGTAGTTGGAAATCCAAGCAATGGTTCTTGGAATGCAACTGGTTCAGTAAGTGTTACTCCTACAGGTACTGTATCAATTAATAGTCTTGGTGCTGGTAGCTTAACTTATACTTATACTAATGTAAATGGTTGCTCTAACAGTAGAACTATTGCTGCAAATGGTGTAGCTTGTGCTGCAAGAGGTGTAAATATTAATACTGAAATTAATAATATTAACAACAACTTCACTATGTTCCCTAATCCTGCAAATAATACTGTTAATGTAAAAATTGATAGATTATTTGGCGAAGGACAAATTGTTATTACAAACCTTTATGGCAAAGAAGTAAAAACTCAAACTTTAAGTTTAGGAAATAATAAATTAGATGTTTCTAATTTTAGCAGAGGTTTTTATTTTGTAAGTATCATTACAAGTGAAGGTAAAACAACTCAAAAAATAGTTGTAGAATAAGTTGGTTTAAAATATCTATTCCTTAAAAAGAGAGGGAATGATTTCATATGAAATCATTCCCTCTCTTTTTAATATACCTCCATCTTGGGTATACATTAATTTTATTGATATAAAAAACATTGTTTTATATCGAATAATCATTAACATTTAAATAATCGATTGATAATAATTAAGAAAATGCTATTTAGAGTGTAAATTATAGTTTTGCGTCATATACATCACTTTCAAAATCATTTGTGGAATAGTTTTAAAATCCTTACCCTTAAAGCGATGTACCCAGAGGTTGTTTTTACAACCTCTTTTTTTTAAATAAATAATTTTGTTTTAAATAAAAAAATAAGCTGCCAAATTAATTGCCAATCAAAAGTCAAATAATCGTCGCGATGCTTGTAATCAAATAATAAATTACTTCATTTAACAAAACGTTATTTTTTTTGAATTCAATGTTATTAAAATATTAACAAACCCTTATTTAATAAGGATTTAACCACTTTCCTACTTGTTTACAATTTAGTAAAATAGATATAACATTAGCAATACAACATCGTTATACCGCAACTATACTTTTGGTGCTTAAACAAAAAAAAATTATTTATGAAAAGAAATTTTCTAGCATTCGCTTTACTGTTTGCCATACTAAGCAGTAACGCACAGGTGCAGTTCCTAAAATCGGTTAGTTACCGTGGAGCATTTGCACCAGCACCCACAGGAATGTGGACTAGCGGTTGGGCTAACTGGGATCCCCAAAACACCAACTATGCTTCAACAACAGTTACAGTTAGTGATTCAATCACTACAAACACTGTGTGGACAAAAAACAATGTCTACAAATTACAAGGGTTAGTTTATGTAACTAACAATGCAACTTTAACTATCGAAGCAGGAACAGTTGTTCGTGGCGATGACCAAGTTGCTAACACTTCTTTAATTATTACAAGAGGTGCAAAATTATATGCAGTGGGTACAGTTACTGAGCCTATCGTATTTACATCAAACAAATCTGTTGGCAGCCGTGCCGCCGGAGATTGGGGTGGTTTAATTTTATTGGGCAAAGCATCTTACAATGGTGCTGGTGGCACTTCAAACATTGAAGGTATTGCTGCTGTTCCTCAAACTACTTATGGTGGTGGAACAACTCCTGATGATAACGATAACTCTGGTACATTAAAATATGTACGTGTTGAGTATGGAGGATATGTATTTCAACCAAACAAAGAAATCAATGGTATTACATTTGGTGCTGTTGGTCGTGGTACAACTGTTGACTATGTTCAAGTTTCTTATTCAAATGACGATTCTTATGAGTGGTTTGGTGGTACAGTAAACTGTTCTCACCTTATTTCTTATAGAGGTGTTGATGATGAATTTGATACTGATAATGGATATTCTGGTGCTTGTCAGTTTTTATTAGGTGTTCGTGATCCAAACATTGGAGATGCTACTTGGAATATTAGTGGTGGTTCTTTCTCTGAAGGTTTCGAATCTGATAATGATGCCAATGGTTCTACTAACACACCAATTACTAAAGCAATATTTTCAAACGTAACATTTGTTGGTCCATTACGTGGAGATGCTTCTTCAACAAATCAATCTGCAATTCACCCTGCATTCAGAAGAAATGCACGTTTACGTCGTAATACACAATTAAAAGTAGTTAACAGTATTTTAATGGATTACCCAACTGGTTTATTTGTTGATGGTTCTGCTGCTTTAGCTAATGCTGCTGCTGGAACTTTAATCTTTGCAAATAACATAGTTGCTGGTAACGTTGCTGGTAAAGTATTTGAATCAACTTCAAGTGTTTCTGGTGCTACTGTTTTAACAGGTACTTCTACTACAATCAGATCTTGGTTTGCTTCTAGCAATAATGATTCTTTAGTTTCTACTTCAACTTTATTAACTAATCCATACAACTTTACTGCTCCTGACTATCGTCCAAAAACTGGTTCTCCAGCTTTAAGTGGTGCTAGTTTCTCTAATTCATTAATTGCTCCTTATGTTATTGCAGAAGCTGTTAACAAAAACTTTGTTATTCCTGTAACTTATCGTGGTGCTTTTGCTCCAGCTCCTACAGCAATGTGGACAAATGGTTGGGCTAATTGGGATCCTCAAAACACAACTTATGGTACTGCAACTGTTACTGTAAATGATTCAATTACTACCAACACTCATTGGACAAAAAATAATGTATATAAATTACAAGGTTTAATTTATGTAACTAACAATGCAACATTGACAATTGATGCTGGTACTATTATTCGTGGAGACGACCAAGTTGCTAATACTTCTTTAATTATCACTCGTGGTGCTAAATTAATTGCTAATGGTACAGTTAGTGAGCCTATAGTATTCACTTCCAATAAAGCTGCTGGTAGCCGTGCCCCTGGCGATTGGGGTGGTGTAATTTTATTAGGTAAAGCATCTTACAATGGTGCTGGTGGCACTTCAAACATTGAAGGTATTGCTGCTATTCCTCAAACTACTTATGGTGGTGGAACAACTCCTGATGATAATGATAATTCAGGTTCTTTAACTTATGTACGTATCGAATATGGTGGATATGTATTTCAACCAAATAAAGAAATCAATGGTTTAACTTTTGGTGCTGTCGGCCGTGGTACTACTATCGACAACGTTCAAGTTTCTTATGCAAATGATGATGCTTTCGAGTGGTTTGGTGGTACTGTAAACTGTTCTCACCTAATTTCTTACAGAGGTGTTGATGATGAGTTTGATACAGACAATGGATATTCTGGTACTTGCCAGTTCTTATTAGGTGTTCGTGATCCAAACGTTGGAGATGCTACTTGGAATATTAGTGGTGGTTCTTTCTCTGAAGGTTTCGAATCTGATAATGATGCTAATGGCTCTACTAACACACCAATTACAAAAGCATTATTTACAAACGTAACATTTGTTGGTCCATTACGTGGAGATGCTTCTTCAACAAATCAATCTGCAATTCACCCTGC
>CANGOT010000030.1 GCA_947455425.1 Chitinophagaceae bacterium
GGACTTCTCACCATATTCTAAAATGGTTTGCGAAGTTTGTAAAAATTTGTTGTGCAGAATTTGGCGATAAGGTAAAAAATTGGATTGTGATAAATGAGCCAATGAGCTTTACAGCATTGGGTTATATGCTTGGAATACACGCTCCGGGTAAGCGGGGTTTAAATAATTTCTTTCCAGCGGTTTTCAATGCAACACTTGCTCAATCTGAAGGGGGGAGAATTATTAGAACAGAAGTTCATCATGCTAATATCGGAACCACATTTTCTTGCAGTGAAATTCAACCATATAATTCAACCAGCGATTTAGATATTGCTGCTGCTAATAGAATTGATATTTTGATGAACCGATTATTTGTAGAGCCCACACTAGGAATGGGCTTTCCTAATGACGACTTTGCACTGATGGATAAACTAAACTTCAGTAATAAAGCCTGGAGATACTATGATAAAATGAAATTTGATTTTGATTTTATTGGTGTTCAAAATTATTTTCCTTTAACAATAAAACATAATTCTCTTATTCCAATCATTAATGCTTCTGAGGTAAAACCTGCAAAAAGAAAAGTGCCTCACAATGCTTTAGGTTGGGAAATAAATCCCAATAGTTTTTACAATATTGTTAAACGATTTGCATCTTATCAATCAATAAAAAATATTATTGTTACAGAGAATGGAGCATGCTTTAAAGACAAAATTGTAGATGGTGTTATTAATGATGTTGATAGAATAAATTATTTTAAATCACATCTCGCTGCATTGCTAAAGTTGCATAAAGAAGAACCAAAACTCAAAGGGTATTTTGCCTGGACTTTGCTTGATAATTTTGAATGGAGTGAAGGATATACTGCGAGATTTGGTCTTGTGCATGTTGATTTTAAAACACAATTAAGAACTGTAAAACAAAGTGGATATTGGTGGCGAGACTTCTTAAATAACTAAGGAGTTATTTCAATACACAACAATTTGTTAATGCACCAGTAATATTTAGTTTATATTAATGTTTGAGTTTTGCTAAACTTCATTAATATGAACCTCCCTAAAGTAGATCCAAAAGTATCAGTAATCATTCCTGTTTACAACGAGGAGAAATATATCCTAAAAACCCTCAATGCTATAACATCTCAAGAGTATAAGAATTATGAAATCATTATTGTAAATAATGCATCAACCGATGCTACTGACGCCATTGTTAGATACTTCATTCAATCAACACCTACAACTGTAAACATCATTTACGAAACTGAATATAGACAAGGAACCAACTATGCACGTGAATGTGGAAGAAGATTAGCAACTGGTGAAATCATTGCAATGCTTGATGCAGACTGTGTTCCAGATTTTTATTGGGTAGGTAATGGTGCTAAAAACTTACAATCAAAAAATACTGTTGCAGCAACAGGAGCATATTATTATTACGATGCTTCTTTTGTATTAAGAATATTTTCTTTAATAAGTCAATTAGTGATTTTTAAGTTTGTTAATAGAGTTATTCAAATGAACAAAAAAGGAGCAATACTTATTGGAGGTAATGCTTTTATTAACGCAGATCTTTTGCAAACTGTTGGTGGTTTTAATACCAATCTTACCTTCTATGGCGATGATATTGATATCGCTATTAAACTAAGTAAATTTGGGAATGTTAATTACTCTACAATACTTACTATAAAAACATCCTCACGTAGATATAAAGCTTGTGGCTTTTGGAAGGTGAATAAAAAATATCAAACTATTTTCAAAGACTTATTATTGGGTAGAACTATTAGTAGTAGCCAGTCATTGGAATTGGTTCATCCAAGATAATTGACTTTTCAAGTAAAATAAAAAATAATTATGCCAGAAGACTTGGTAAACTATATTAATCAATATGGCTATTTATTACTTTTTGCTTTAGTTTTTTTACAAGAAATTGGTGTGCCAAGTTTTCCTAATGAAATTGTTTTGTACTACTTTGGATACTTATCAAGTCAGAATAATTTTTCCTTAATTTTAGTTTTATTTATAGCGATTGCCGCCGATATTATTGGAACATCTTTATTATATTCAGTCTTTCATTTTTTTGGAAAATCCTTAATTAAATTTAAACCTTCTTGGTTAAAAATTAGTAAAGAGAAAATACAATCAATTCAAGTAAAAATTATTTCTAGAAAGTCAAGAACAATCTTATTTCTTAGAATCACTCCATTTATTCGAGGGTATGTTTCTGTTTTTGCAGGCATCATGCACTTCCCTTTTAAAATGTATTTTAATCAAGTTGTTTTATCTGCGATTTTATGGACGGGAGGTTGGGTTGTTTTAGGCTGGATAACCAATAAATATTTTAAAAATATTTTCACTTTTATTAATGGAACTTACGCAGTTAAAATTTTTATTGTTGTTGTATTTATCGCCTTTTTCTTATCAAAATATACAATAAAGTTTTTTGCAAAAAGAGCCATTCAAAAAAAGTTTAAGATTAATTAATACACTTTCACAATTCAATAACAGCAACATAATACGGTATTAACATTTAATCTTTTCTTTTGACAAACCCAAATAAATGCAAAAACGAAACTTAGACGTTGTTGTAATTAGTGATGTTCATTTAGGTACTTATGGTTGTCATGCTACGGAACTAGTAAACTATTTAAAAAGCATTTCTCCACAACTGCTGGTTTTAAATGGCGATATAATTGATGGTTGGCAGTTTAGTAAACGCTACTTCCCAATATCGCATATTCAAGTTATTAAAGAAATAATGAACCTTTTAAGCGAAGGAACTCGTATTGTTTATATTACAGGCAATCACGATGAAATGCTTCGTAGATATAGTGATATTCAAATGGGTAACTTTCAGTTGACCGATAAACTGGTTATGGAAATTAATGGAAAAAAAACCTGGTTTTTTCACGGTGATGTTTTTGATTCCACCACAAAAGGAAGTGCTAAATTAATTGCGAAGCTTGGAGGACATGGTTATGATTTGCTGATACTTTTAAATAGATTTATCAACGCTATTTTAAAAGTATTTGGGCGAGAGAAAATGAGCTTGAGTAAGAAAATCAAAAATGGCGTAAAGAAAGCTGTCTCTTGGATTCAAGATTTTGAGCAAACAGCAGCTGAGCTTGCCATTAAAAAAGATTATGACTATGTAGTTTGTGGTCATATTCATCAACCACAAAAAAGAGTCATTAAATCAAAGGAAGGTGAAGTTACTTATTTAAATAGTGGCGATTGGATCGAAAACCTTACTGCACTTGAACTTGAAGCTGGAGAATGGAATATTTACCAATACGATGACAAGAAGTTTACAAAACCAACAGCAAGCATTGTTGCCATGCATAAAAAAATGCCTACTCTAAATGTTTTAACAGATGAAGTGGCTTTGTTTATGAGCTCATTTGCAAGATAGTTTTCTTTTTGTTGTTTCATTTATCATAAATCACATAATCGTAATAAGTTGTTAACAATTACTTAACATTAGCCAAGTAGGTTTGCAATTCAAAATAAAAAAATTATTTATGAAAACATTTGTACAAGCTAATCTTTCAAACAAGATGGCAAGTCAATTCAAAGCCTTTAGCTTTAGTCAAATAAGCCAAAGGTTTTTTAGTTTATTAGTATTAGTAGCTTTCTTTTTTCTTGCAAGTATGCAAGCAAATGCACAGTTTACACCAGGCAACTTGGTAGTTTATCGTGTTGGTTCAGGTACAGGTTCGCTTGTAAACACTGGTAGCCCGGTTTTCTTAGACGAATACACTACTTCTGGCACTTTGGTGCAATCTGTTGCTTTGCCTACTGCTGCTTCAAGTGGCAATTTTCCATTAATTGCTAGTGGTACTGCAGGTTCTGAGGGGTTGATATCTCTATCTGGTGATTGCAGATATGTTCTTGCAACTGGTTATGGAACAACAACAGGGGGTTCTTCATTAGCTGCTACAACTTCTGCAAGTGTACCAAGGGTTGTTGCAAGAGTTGATAATGCTAAAATAGTTAATACTACTACAGCTTTAACCGATTGGGCATCTGCTAATAATCCTCGTTCTGTGGCTTCTACCGATGGTTCAAATTTTTGGATTGGTGGTGCTGCTGGTGGTGTAAGATTTACAACTTTAGGTTCAACAACTTCAACTCAAGTAAATGCGGGTTCTTTAGTAAATATCAGACAAGTTAATATAATGAACGGTCAATTATATATAACTTCTGCTACTAGTACTGGAACATTATTTACAGTGGCTTCTGTTGGATCAGGTACACAAACAAGTTCTCAAAGTACTACACAAACAGTAACACCGTTAAGTGGATTGCCTAATACTAGTTCGAATGGTGCTTATGCTTTTTATTTGGCTACACTACCAGCTGGCCAGGTACTTTATATTGCAGATAATGCATCAAATAAATTATATAAATATTCATTAGTTAGTGGTACTTGGACTGCGAATGGAACTGTAGCCTTAACTGGAATTGTTGGATTAACAGGAACTGTGAGTGGTTCTACGGTTAATCTCTATAGCACAATTGGTGGAACTAATGCAACAGGTGGTGGAACAATTTATAGTTTATCGGATGCTACAGGATATAACACTACCATTACTGCTTCATTTGCTTCAAAAGCAACTGCAGCTACCAACACAGCTTTTCGTGGTATTGCATTTGTTCCTTTAGCAAGTGCTTTAAGTATTACTAATCCGGGTAATCAAAGTTTTTGCTCTGGTTCATTAAGTTCCGTTTCGTTTACAAATACCTCAGGGTCTTCGGTTGCATACACTATTAGCAACAGTACTATATCTGGCTTGTCTAATGGTTCAGGAACTGGAAATATTAGTTTTACACCAACTAGTACAGGTACAGCTACTGTAACAGCTACAGCAGTTTATGGTGATAAACAAAGCACCTCTGTTTCGTTTACAATCACTGTAAATACTACACCCTCTACTCCAACTGTAGGCAATCAGTCTGCTTGTACTGGAGGCACTATTCCAAATATTACTGCAACGCCAGGTACGGGCGAGGCGATTGATTGGTATGCTACAAGTTCTAGTCCTACTGTGCTCTTTACTGGTAATTCTTTCGCAACAGGACAATCTGTAGGCAATACCTATACTTATTATGCTTTGGCAAGAAATACAACTACTGGTTGTTCAAGTGCCAGAACACCTGTAACATTAACATTAACAACAACTGTTGCACCTACTGCGAGCATATCCATAAATGATAGCACATTATATCCAGGACAAAGTGTAATATTTACCGGCTCAACAAATGTTACAAATCCAACTTATAGTTTTTATATTGACGGTAGTTTAGTTTCTACTCAATCAAACCCTGTATACTCAACAAACACAATTACTACTGCTGGTGCTCATAATGCTTACGTAGTAATAACTTCTACAAATACTTGTTACAGTCCTGCTTTGCCTGATACTTCAAACATTCAAATATTTAATATTGATGCCAGTTCTTGTTCCGGCACACCCAATGCAACTGTTGCATACACTAGTGCTAACAATGTTTGTAGTGGTGGAACTGCAACTTTAAGTTTAACTGGTTTGGGTGCAAACGGAGGTATTACTTATCAATGGCAAACTTCAACAGACTCTGCAGGTACACAAAATTTAACTACAGTAAGCGGTGCAACCAATGCAACCTATACACCCACTAACATCACAAGTGCCTTGTGGTATAGATGTCAGGTAACTTGTAGTAATTCAGGAATCACAACAACCAGTTCTTCGGTTCAAATTACTATTACTGCGAATGTAACCCCAAATGTAACCATTGCAACAGCAAACAATCATTCATGCGTTGGAGGCTCTGTTTCTTATGTTGCAACACCCTCTAATGGAGGTAATACAACTACTTATGTTTGGTATTTGAATAATGTGTTGAGTTCACAAACAGGTGCAACTTATACATCTAATTTTTTGGCAAATGGCGATTCTTTATATGCTGTATTAACATCAAACTATGCTTGCTTAACAACAAATACTGCAATCTCTAATAAAGTGTCTCAAACTGTTAATCCTCTAACACCATTAACGGCCACAATTACAGGTAGTGTCAATAATCCACCACTTTGTACAACTTCTTCAAATTATGCATTCAATGCAACAGGTTTACCTGTTGGGATTACAAATGCAAGCTATTCTTTTTATAAGAATAATGTATTAATATCTTCAACTTTCACCACAGGAAACATCTCAACATTAGCTAACGGAGATGTGATTAAATTAGTTGTTTCTTCTACTGATGCTTGTATAACAGGTTCTCCACTCACCGTAACATCTACGCAAACAGTGGTTACATCGGTTGCTCCTTCAGTATCTATAGCTTCAAATAATAACCCAATTTGTGGATCTGGAAGTGCAACATTTACTCCTTCTCCCATAAATGGAGGAACACCATCTTACGTGTGGCATTATTTTAACAATGGCGTAGAATCTACTTCTACAGGAAATACATTTACAATAAATAGTGTTTCAAATAATGATTCGGTTTATGTTGTAATGACGCCAAGTATTGCTTGTGTAACAACACCAACTGCAACTTCAGCTACAAAAGTTGAGAATGTTGTTACCCCTTCAACACCAGGTGTAAACATTAGCTCAAGCCCTGCAGCTGTTTCAAATACAGTAAGTGCTTATATTGGTTCAAGTATTAGTTTTACTGCTACACCAACTCCTCTAGGTTCTTCTGCAACCTATCAATGGTATGATAATGGAGTTGCTATCAGCGGTGCAACATCTACAACCTATTCATCATCTTCTATTGCCAATGGCCACAGCATCTCATGTAAGATTAAATCACTCTATAATTGTATCTCTAATACTACCGGAACTTCAGCAGATAGTATAGCAACTAGTGCTGCTATTAGCGTAGCTATATTAAGCAATAGTCCATTCACTCCAGGCAATATATTAGTTTATAGAACCGGTGATGGTGTTGGAAATTTAATAAATACAGGTAATCCTGTGTATTTAGATGAATACACACAAAGTGGAACCCTTGTTCAATCAAAGAGATTAACAAGTACTACTTCAAACAGCAGCAATTTAAGTTTAGTGGCTAGTGGTACAGCAACATCTGAGGGTTCTTTGGCACTTAATACAGATGGACGTAATGTGGCAGTTCCAGGCTATTGGGCATATACTGGTTATGCTAGTTCATTAACAGGAACTGCATCTGCAACAGTGAATAGAATTTGTGAATTAGTAGATATGAATCAAAATGTTGATACCACAACAAAACTAAGCGATTGGTCAACAGGAAATAATCCTCGTTGTGTAGCTTTATATGGAGACAGTATTTATGTAGGTGGCGGTGCTGGTGGAGTTAGAGCTACCAGAAAAGGAGCTACTACTTCTACACAAGTTTCTACATCTCAAACGAATATTAGAGTACTTGGCATATTCAATGGTCAATTATACAGCACTAGTAATGCTTTTATAGGTAGTGTTGGTAGTGGTTTACCAAGAACCTCAGGTAATACAATTACTACTTTACCTGGTCTTACATCGCTTGGTTCTGTTTATGGATCCTTCTTTGCATCATCAAATATTCTTTATGTTTCTGATGATGGAGGAACAGGAACTATCACTAAATATATTCTGAGAAATGGAAGCTGGGTTTCTAAAGGTGCTATTACTTTTGATACTGCTGCTGCAAGATCTATAACAGGTTATGTTAATGGATCTACTGTAACTCTTTTAGCTTCGGGTGGTGGTTCTGCTGCAACAGGTGGCAATTCAGTTGTTTATAAAATAACAAACAATTTAGATACTTTAGCACCAAGTACAAGCTATACTAAAATTGTAAATAAAATTGCTGCTAACAACTATATCGCATTTAGAGGTATTTGCTTTACACCAACTAGTGTTGCTATGCAACCAGCAAATACAACTACTTGTATCAATACTGCCAGCTCATTCAGAGTTAGAATGACTGCTGGTTCTGGAGCTGTTTATACTTATCAATGGCAGTCTTCTGCAAATGGAACAAGTTGGTCTAATCTTTCTAATGGTTCTATTTATAGTGGTGTAACAGATACAGTTCTTAACGTTACCCCAGACAGTTATACATTTAATGGTACTCAATACCGTTGTTTAATTACTTATATGAGTAATTCAGTGGTAACTTCTAATGCAGCTACTTTAACTGTTCCAACAACAGTTACACCTAGTGTTACTATTAGTAGTGTTTCAGGCTCAACTGTATGTAGTGGTAGTAATAACGTATTTACTGCACTAGGAACAAACACTGGCTCTTCTCCGGTTTATAATTGGTTTAAAAATGGTTCACCTGTGGGATCTGGCAGTTCAATTACATTTACTTCTGGAACATTAAATACAAATGATACCATTCATGCTATATTAACAGCAAATAATCTTTGTCAATCAACTCCTACTGCAATTAGCAACATTATTGTTTTAACTGTTAAACCTAGCCCAATCGTAGGTGTTACTACAGGTGGAACAATTTGTATAATTGGAAGCACTCGTAACGTGTATAACAGCAATACAAGTGGTGGTGGTGTTTGGACAAGCAGTAACCCATCTGTAGCAACAATAGCTACAGTTAATGGAGCAGAAGGCATTGTTACTGCTGTTGCTGCAGGGGTGGATACTATTACATATACAAAAGTACCAACAGATACTTCTAACCATTGTGTTTCAACCGCAACAGCAATTATTAAAGTATCGCCTATTGCAACTCCAAATGCTATTTCTGCAACATCAAATAGTGTGTGTGCTGCTACCTCTTTAAGTAGTGCTGGTGGAGCATCAACAACAGTATTAAGCACAACATCTACTGGAGGTACATGGAGTACAACATCTTCAAGTATTGCATCAATAAATGCAACAACTGGTATTGTAACGGGCAAAAGTGCTGGAACCGCTACATTCCGGTATACAGTTACCAATACTGATGGCTGTAGTGCATTTGCAAGCTACAATATAACTGTAAATGCTATACCTGCAGTGCCAACTATTCAATATGCAACAGGTACATCAAATCCGCAAACTGGAACCGGTGGGGCATTTTGTCTTGGAAAAACATTCACCGTAAAAGGTTATGTAAATGGTAGTGTTCCTGCTACTGGTAATCTTTGGACAAGTAGCAATACCTTGGTTATGACAGTTGCACCGGGTAGCGGAACAAGTGATGGATTTGTAAGTTTAGTAGGTACTGGTTCTGGTTCTATCACCTATAAATACACAAACCCATTTGGTTGTTACAATAGCAGATCAATAACTGGAAGTGTTGTTAATACTTGCTTTGCAAAAGGAGTAAATACTGTTAGCAATGAACCATTATCAAGTAGTAGAGCGTTTACTATGTATCCAAACCCTGCACGTTCAATTGTTAATTTACAAGTTGATAAATTGGTTGGAAACGGACAAATTGTAATTGCTGATTTGTATGGCAAACAAGTAAAAACTCAAACTTTAAGTATGGGCAATAACACAGTTGATGTGTCTAACTTAAGCAAAGGATTTTACTTGGTGAGCATCCTTTCAAGCGAAGGAAAGACAACTAAGAAATTGATTGTGGAATAAAAAATATTCGGTAAGACTTAAAGCCGCAAGTTTAACAAAAAGCCTCCAATGTGTTAACACATTGGAGGCTTTTTGTTTGAAAAAAATCTTTGATATGATTGCTGTAATCATTTGACAATAACTCGTTGAAGTCATTATACACCTTTAAACAGAAACATAACGAATAAATAGTATTAGCGAATGTCATTAATTACCTCAAACAGTTTTCAAGTTCTTTTAATAGACTTATTTTTCTTAAAGTCAGTTTAAAGAGTTTTTCAACAATTTTGATGGATAATCGAGAAATTATACCTAAGCAAGAATTGTTCATTTTAGGAATGATTTTCAGGTATAAGTTAGATTTGATTTTAAATTAATCAATTCTGCTCTGAATAGAAATATATAAAGTACATAATACATACGACATCAAATAAAATAGTCAAAACCTACGAATTAATAAAAACTGCTAGCTAATAAAATTAAAAAAACCGTAAAATTTTAGAAAAAAATATAGAAAATTAAATCTTGGCACAGTTTTTTGTAATTATTTCCCGTTATTTTACAACATCAAAAAAAAATATTATGAAGAAATTATTATTTTCAACACTTGCATTCACGCTATTAGCATCTAGCTTTGCTCAAGAAGCACCTAAAGCACAACCAGCATCAAAAAAAGTAGAAAAAAAAGTTAAAAAAGTTGAAGCCAAACCAACAGAACTTTCTGCTAAACCAATTGCAGTTGAACCTTTAGCTCCTCAATCAATAAAAGAAACACCAATTGCTCCTGCACAAGTTACACCAGCTCCGGCTCCTGCCCCATTAGCTGATGTAAGCAAGGGTTTTGAATTTAAAAATGATGCCTATGATTTTGGCAAAATACCCGCTGGAAAACCTGCTAAATACGACTTGTTTATCAAAAACATCAGTAATGAAGTTGCAGAATTAACCCTTGTTCAGCCAGGTTGCGGTTGCACCACACCAGAATATGAAAAAGACAAAAAATTTGCACCAGGTGAAACTGTAAAAGTTACTCTAGGATACAATGGTGGAGCTCCTGGTAGTGGTTCTGCTTTCTCAAAATCTGTTACTGTTACTTTAAAAGGATATCAACCAAAAGTTGTATCATTCAGAGGAGAAACTTATGCAGTTCCAACTGAGTCAGCTCCTGCAAACAAAGCACTTGAAACATTAAAACCAGCTGAACCAGCAAAACACTAAAAAATTATACATCATGAAGAAATTATTATTAACTGCAATTATTACCTGCAGTTTCGGACTATTGTTTGCTCAAAATGCAACTCTAGCTAAAACCAGTGATATTAACTTTAGCGAAGTGAAACATAGTTTTGGAAAAATTAAACAAAATATACCAGCTAGCTATACTTTCAATTTGAAAAATAGTGGTTCAAAACCTTTAATTATTGAACAAGCTACTGCTCAATGTGGTTGCACGACTCCAGAGTATTCTAAGTCTCCAATTTTAAAAGGTAAATCATCTCAAATAAAAGTTACTTACAACGCTGCCAACCCTGGCCCTTTTACAAAAACTGTTACAGTAAAGTTCTTGAATGTCGCAGAGCCAACAATTTTAACAATTGAAGGAGAAGTTTTAAAAACAGCTGAAGTAGCTCCTCCTAAAAAAGGATAAAATATTACAGCATAAATAAAAACACAAGAGCCTTGCGATTTGCAAGGCTCTTGTGTTTTTATTTATTCCCTTCCTAATAAAGCTGTCAACTTAATTTCGCAAATAGAATAATATTCATAATGTCATCTGAACAGGAATTTATAACACAAGTTAATACGAACAAAAAAATAGTGTATAAAGTTTGTAATGTATATATGGACACAAAGACAGATAGAGATGATTTGTTTCAAGAAATTTTATTACAAGCATGGAAATCATATGAAAGTTTTAGGGGTGATGCTCAATTCAGTACTTGGCTTTATCGTGTTGCATTAAACACTGCTATTACTTTTCTAAAAAAAGATAAAAAAAAGATACCAACAATATACAACGAGAAATTGCCAGATATTGAGAGTCTAGATTCAAATGAAATAGAAGAGAAAGTAAATGCTATGTATAAAGCTATCGGTTCATTAAACAAAATTGATAAGGCTTTGGTCATGCTATACTTAGATGACTATAGCTATATTCAAATTGGAGAAACACTTGGCATTACTGCAAATAACGTTGCAGTGAAAATGAACAGATTGAAAGCCAAATTAAAAGAGGATACAGAAAAATATTATCAGTTTTAAAAATGGTAACAATGAATTTAGATGAACTAAAAATATCTCTAAACAATAAACTAGAAGGCTCTGAGAATAGTGAATTAGTGCTCGATTCTGTTTTTCAGAAAAACAGGCCTACGACTAATTCCATATTAAAAAAAATCACTAAAAGTCTCTTTATTGAAATTGTTTTAGGTCTGATTTGTATTGTGCTTTTTGCATCGATTAGCTTTTTTTCAAATTATACTAGTATTAAAATTTATTTTGGTATTTTTAGTGTTTTAATTGCATCCATCACATTAGTACTTTATTACTTATTTAAAAGAACGAAAGAAATAGCAATTACAACATTGCCCGTCATTAATAACTTAAAAGTATTACATAAATTACTGAGTGAGTTTGTAAAAAGATATATACAGTTCACCATGCTCTTAATTCCTATTTGCTTAGTGTTTTCAAGCTATCTAGGTTATTTAGATTCAAAAAGTAGTTTAGACCCACATAGTTTCTTTCCAGCATATATAACTTCAAAAAGGCAATTGGCTTTTTTGATTATTTTCATTGTTTTGTTTACTGTATCTGTTTATTATTTCACAAAATGGTATTTAAAAAAGCTCTATGGAAATCATTTAGTAGATTTAAAAAAAATGATTGATCAATTAGATTATTAATTCGAAATATGTCTACATCAAAAAATAAAATTATTGTTGCTATTACTGGTGCTAGTGGTGCTATTTACGCGAAAGTGTTACTTGACAAACTTATCACATTAAAAGAACAATGGAACAGTTTAGCAGTAGTGATGAGTAATAATGCTAAAGAGGTTTGGCAAACAGAATTAGGTAACGATACATATAAAAACTATCCAATTAGTTTTTACGAAAAAAATGATTTCTCTGCACCTTTTGCTTCTGGATCTGCTTTGTATAACATAATGATTATAATTCCCTGCTCAATGGGAACATTGGGTAGAATTGCTAATGGCATTAGTGATGATTTAATTACTAGAGCAGCTGATGTTATTTTAAAAGAAAGACGAAAATTAATATTGGTTGCCAGAGAAACACCTTATAATCTAATTCATATTAAAAATATGGAAGCTATTACTTTGGCTAATGGTATTATATGCCCTGCCACACCATCTTTTTATAGCTTACCTAGAACATTTGAACAACTCGCTTCAACTGTTGTAGACAGAGTATTACAAATCTCGGGAATTGATGTAGAAACTTACAAATGGGGGGAGTAAAATAAAGAATATGCTCTATTTAGTAACCTGAAATTTACCACTTTCTATTAATTGTCCTTGTTTATCTTTAAGTTGATAAACATAAAGACCTCTGAAATAATTTTCTAATGAAATAGTAACTTTATTACTATTAATTTTAACCTCATCGACTTTTTTCCCAATAAAGTTGTAGATCGTTAAAACTAAATTGTTTTTCTCTATAAGATTTGATGTTTCGAAGTTAATACTAGTTGTTGCTGGATTGGGATAACATTGTATGAAACGAACTTTTTGCTCAGGGAAAATACCATCAATAACACCACCTGCATTACTCACTTGAGTGAGACTCACAGTCAGAATTATAGTTAATAATATTTTTGGTAAAAAGTACATTTATAAAATTGATGTGACGAAGATACTAATTCATTTGAAAATACCAATTATTTTTTATATCTCGTTAAATTTGTTTTTACTTAAAAGCCTTCGATGCTTTGCAACATCGAAGGCTTTTTTATTGAACTCACTGACTTTCCTGACTCTCCCGACTTACTTTCTATTTCTCTTCTCTCTTAGCTTCTTCGCTCCCAGCAATCCTCCTGCTGCAAGTAGTAAACTAATACCGCCATCA
>CANGOT010000031.1 GCA_947455425.1 Chitinophagaceae bacterium
ACAATATACATTGTTTGTTCCATCACTAAATCGTCGTGGCTAGCTACGTCGTCTTTTAATTGTTGAGGCTCACCATTTGCCCTGTTTACAATTGTATCTTTCCAAATTAAACCTAAACTATTATCAGCGGCATCAATCATTCTGTAATATTTTTTTCCAAAATGACCATCTTTACCTGAATATCGAAATATCCATCCGAATTGTTTACCAGTAACTTCAACTTCCAAGGCATCGGGAGGTGCAGCACTTGTAAAGCCAGTCCAATTTCTCAAGCCAATTACAACTAGCACAGACAAAAATATTGCTGGAACTGAAGTCCATAATAATTCAAGTTTTGTACTATGTGAGAAGAAATAGACTTTTTGCTTTTCATTCTCTTGATATTTATAAGCAAACCAAAATAATAATATTTGAGTGAAAATGAATACCACTCCAGTAATTGCTAATGTTGTGATCAACATACTATCAACTTTTATCCCTTGCTCACTAGCTGGGCCACCATTAACTAACTGGGTCATTGGAGCTAGTTCTTTATTGCAATACCAAACACCAAATAAGCCAATAATCATAAAGGCAAGCATTAAAAAGCCATTGACTTTATTAGTCTGCTTACGTGTTTCATTTTCCCCTTTTAAAACACTAACATATTCGGCAGCCTTAGCTATTTGAAATATAACTAAGAAAATTAATGCTATTACTGCTAATACAAGAAACATCTGCATAATCTTATTCTATTAGTTTCACGAAAAAAAGTGTTAGCTAACTTTCGCAAAGTTTTTATCTACAATTTTATATTAATATCAAATAAAACAACACTCATTAAGTATGGTGTATGATACTCTCTTTTAAAAATGGGTGATGTTTTGGAACAAGTGGTTTACTTGCCAATGCTTTACTTACTCCAAAAATCATAACTCCAACAAAGAAACTTAATATTCCAAAATCTAACCAACCTAATGTAACATGTTCCTTACTGATACTACCCATTACTTGTTGGTAATAATCTATCCAATGACCAAAAATGATCAATACTGCCATAAAAGTTACAAGCGTGTAGTTTCTTTTTGCAGAACGTTTCATTAATATAATTAATGGACAAATAAAGTTGATAATTAAATTCAAGAAGAAGATTCCTTTATAAGCACCCTGAACTCTATGCTTAAAGTATACAGTTTCTTCTGGTTGATTTGAATACCATATTAACATATATTGGCTAAACCATAGGTAAGTCCAAAATACAGAGAAAGCAAACATAAATTTAGCAACATCATGTAAGTGCTCATTTGTTGCATATTCCATGTAACCTTTGTTCTTCATATAAATTAACCATAATGCAACTAAAGCCATTCCACTTACAAAAGTACTTGCAAAGTTGTACCAGCTATACATTGTACTATACCAATGTGCATCAAGACTCATTAACCATAACCAAGGAATTGTCGAACCAACTGTTAAACCAAACCATACTAAAAAGGTAGCAGCACGAACTGTGTTTTGTTTAATGAAAGCAGCTCCGGTCATTCCGCCTAAGGCAGCTTCATCTGCCATAGAACTTAATTGTCTCATTCTATATCCCAAAAAACTCCAAAGGGCAACAGCTAAGATACTCCAGATTGTGAAAAATTTGACATTTAAGAATCCAGCTTTTCCTTTCAAAATTGGATCATTCGCAACTACAGAATCAACAGACCAATGATAGATATGGTGATTATGAGAAAAAACAGCATATAATAAAACTGCTAATGTTATAGTTCCAAAAATTGGAACCATTGTAGAGATCGCTTCCGGAATTCTGCGAAAAGCTGCTGGCCAACCTGCCCAAGCCATAGTAGTAGCACATAAAAAGAACATACTAGCATTACACACTAATGTCCAAAAAATTGTATTGTACATAACAGTTCCAAGAAAAATTGCTCTTTCTTCTTCTGTACCCATTCCCTTGGTAAAAAGTCCAATAGCAAAACTTAAAACTCCTACACTAATTAAAGCATAAGCCCAAGTTTTCATTTTACCAGGAATCTCAAATTGTTCTCTTATTGATGCCATTTTTTTTGTATTACAAATTTTGAATTATGAATGTTAATTCACTTTTCTAAATCAATCTATATTATTTGAATCAATGTTGTTTAAAACACACTGACTTATTATTTTTTTACTACTGCTGTTGCTGCTGCACTAGCTGCCGGTGCAGCACTTGCTTTAGCCTCTTTTTGTTTAGCTTTTATATAAGCAATTATTTCCCAACGTTGTTTTCTTGACAATTGAGATGCATAACTACCCATCAAATTTTTTCCGTAAGCTACACTATAAAACATCTGTCCATCAGGCATTGCTTCATATCTTGCATCACCCACCAAAGTTGCTGGTTTTGCAGCAAACGGCCCTTCGCCACCTTTGTATAAAGGACCATTACCATCCAATTTCGATCCATGACAAATTCCACAATTGATTAAATATTGTCTTTCAACCTCAACTAATTGTTTCTCAGTTAAAGTGTCAATTGGATTTTTTATAGATTTAGATGCATAATAGTTTGTGGTATCGCCATTCGCATCTTTTGCTAAAGGAAAAGGCATTTCTTCTCCACGAGAAATAGTACCAACTACAGGTGCATTGTTATAGAATATTTTTTGTCCTCTTTCGCTTTCACTTTGCGTAAAGGTTGCAGAGTCTCTGTAGGCATATGTTTCATAAGCTCTACTATAAGCCATATCTGGCATATATATATTGTGTGGGTTACGATCACCGTTGTCACTACAACTTGTAATAGCCAACACAACAAATAAACTTGATATAAAATATAATTTCTTCATTCTAAAAGTAAATTCTTTATTAAGCTAAGGTCAAATTTTTGTCAAAAGGCATTTCATCTTTATCATATCTTCCAATCCACCAACCATCTTCTGCAATTTCAGTTTTTGTTTCAACTGCACCTGCATTTTGCAAAAACATTTCAGCCTCTTGAGTGTTTGTTTTATCGGTGCATTCAATTACCATAACAAATAAATCGTCTGTAGCTCTTGGATGAAAGTGATGTTTTTTTACAAAAGGGGCAATTTGACAGATATAGCAAAATGTAAGTACCATACCAACAGCAGCAAACAATACTGTTAATTCGAACATGATAGGAATCCAAGCTGGTAAAGCAAAATGAGGTTTACCACCAATATCTAAAGGCCAGTCTTTGGTAAAAATCCAACTGATACAACTAACTGCAGTTGTGGTTCCTGTGATACCATAAATAAACCCTGCTGTATGTAAACTTGTTTCACGCATTCCTAATGCATGATCTAAGCCGTGAACAGCAAATGGTGTGTAGACATCCTGAATTTTATATCCAGCTGTACGAACTTTTTTTACAGCAGGAAATAAAGTATCCTCTGTATCAAAACATCCAACAACAAATTTCTTTTTAGCCATATAATATTACTTAGAAATAATCTTGAATCTCAAATTTTAATGTGCAAATTCGTGTGCAAACTCTCCTGCTTCTTTATTCTCTATTGCACTCATATCATCTTTATAACTTTCTCCAGATATTTTTAATACATACTTGATTTCTGCAACAGCTATCACAGGCATGTACTTAGCAAATAGGAAGAAGCAAGTAAAGAATAAACCAAATGAACCCGCATAAAAACCAATTTCCCAAACACTCGGACTATAATAAACAGACCAACTTGATGGTAAATAATCTCTGTATAATGATGTAACAATGATTACAAAACGTTCAAACCACATTCCAATATTTACAAGTACACTCATGAAGAAAGTAACATATAAATTTCTTCTCATTTTTCTACTCCAGAAAATTTGAGGACTGACTACGTTACAAGCCATCATACCCCAATAGCTCCAACCATAAGGACTGAATAAGTTAGCACGACTATACCAGAAAGTATAACCCTCGTATTTACTTTGACTATACCAGCCCATAAATAACTCAGTAAGGTAGGCAATACCAACAATAGAACCTGTTAGTACAATTACTTTGTTCATTGCCTCGATGTGTCCCATTGTAATATAGTCTTCCATTCCAAAAACTTTTCTCACAACAACCATCAGCGATTGTACCATAGCAAATCCGCTGAATACAGCACCAGCTACGAAATATGGAGGGAAAATTGTTGTATGCCATCCTGGAATTACTGATGTTGCGAAGTCAAAAGATACGATTGTGTGTACAGACAATACAAGTGGTGTTGATAAACCTGCCAAAACTAAAGATAAACTCTCGTGACGTTGCCAGTGTTTTGTGCTACCAGTCCAACCAAAAGAAGAAATACCATATAAATGTTTACGCAATTTAGTTTTAGCTCTATCACGAACGGTAGCTAAATCTGGAATTAAACCACTATACCAAAACAATAATGATACAGTAAAATAAGTTGAAATCGCAAATACGTCCCAAAGTAATGGAGAGTTGAAATTTACCCATAATGGACCACGACTATTTGGATAAGGCATTACAAAGAACGCCATCCACACACGACCCATATGCCAAATTGGAAACTGACCCGCACACATTACAGCAAAAATTGTCATCGCTTCTGCAGCTCGGTTTACGCCTGTTCTCCAACCTTGTCTAAACAAAAGAAGGATAGCAGAAATCAAGGTTCCAGCGTGACCAATACCAACCCACCAAACGAAATTGGTAATATCCCAACCCCATCCAATGGTTTTGTTCAGGTTCCACTGACCAATACCATAAGTTACATCTCTGTAAATACTATATACACCAAAAAGCAATAAGGCTACTGATATATAAAAACCAATATACCAAAGTTTACTTGGCTTTGCTTCAATAGGACGAATGATATCTTCAGTAACTTGATGATAGGTCTTGTTACCGTAAACCAATGGTTCCCTTAATTGTGATTCGTATTTTAAACTCATATACCCTAAATCCCTAAAGGGACTATTTAATATTATTAGTTAATTATATATCAAACTTGTTAAGCTTCTTTAGCTTTATGTTCTTCTTCTTCAATATTTCTCACTTTAGCCATATAACTTACGTTAGGCATAATGTGTAATTGCTCTAAACTGTAAAACAGTCTGTTTGCATTTTCTTCTCTATGGGCAGAAACTGCACTTTTGCTATCATTTACATTACCAAAAACAATCGCTTCTGTAGGACAAGATTGTTGACAAGCCACTTTTAAATCCCAGTTCTTAGACTCGCCACCAGTTTCTAATGGACGGCTCGCTTTTTTGGCTTTCAATTTACCTTCTTGTAAACGTTGTACACAGAAACTACATTTTTCAATCACACCTCTTGAACGAACTGTAACATCTGGATTTAATACCATTCTTGTTAAATCTTCATTCATGTATTGAACTGCATCATTCAAATCAGATGAGTTGTTTGCAAAACTATCTGCTTGCATATAATCAGCCCAGTTGAATCTTCTTACTTTATAAGGACAGTTATTTGCACAATATCTTGTACCAATACACCTGTTATAAGTCATTTGATTTAAACCTTCACTGCTGTGATTTGTTGCAGCAACTGGGCAAACATTTTCACAAGGTGCATTATCACAGTGTTGACACATCAAAGGCTGAAAAACAACTTTTGGATTATCTGCATCTTCACCACTGTAATATCTGTCAATTCTTAACCATTGCATATCGTGGAAACGCAATACTTCTGCCTTACCCACAACACTCACATTATTTTCAGCACTACAAGCTACAACACAAGCTCCACAACCATTACAAGCATTTAAATCAATGCTCATTCCCCATTTAATTCCTGGTTTATCATAAGCTTTATAGATGCTTCCATCTTGTCTGAACTTCTCTAAACCACCATAAGGTGCTAATTCTTTTTCTCTATCTTCAAGAACTTCGTTAGGATTATGTTTTAACTCAGCAAGAGTTAATTCTTTCATCACCTCAGTTCTATTTCCTTGATCCGTATTATATATATTGTGTGTTTGAGTTAATCCAACCGGATACAAATCACTAGTTAAACTAAGTTTTACATCAGCAACTGTAAAATTTACAGCTCCATTGGTTACTGTTGCGAACTGAAACGCGTTGGCACCAACAGATTTATCTTCATCAATTACTGCTCTTCCTACATTTTTATGACGACCATAACCAACAGCAATACCAACCGTATTTGGATGTGTTCCAGGAATAATTAATACCGGAAGTTTTACCGTTTTACCGCCAGCTGTTATTTCTACAACTTTCTTTTTAGGATGCACTTCATAAGCATCGGCTTGACCATTATTGGCCAAATCGATTTTCAATAAATCTTTCGCCATTGCAGGAGAAACGATTAAATAGTTATCCCAAGTAGCACGCGTAACAGGGTCTGGCATTTCCATCAACCAGGGGTTAGATGTTCCTTCACCAGCACCAATAGCTACTTTTTGGTATAATTGAAGTTCAATATTTTTACTAACTGGAGCAGCAGCTAAAGCCGTTTTTGCAGCTTCTACACCAGCAGCACTAAATGTTGCAGGAGAACCAGAAACCATTGTAGGTATAGGAGTCCATACACCATCTTGCAAAACTTTATCCCATGAATTGGTAATACCAAGTTTTGCTGACCAAAATGTTTTTAAAGTTCCAAGATAATCAACAACACTTCCTGTCCATTTTAACAAACTGTCTTGCCATTGTCTTGTTTTAAACAATGGATTTATCGTTGGTTGAAGGAAAGAGAAATGGTTGGTAGCTATTTCAGCATCACCCCAAGATTCTAAATAATGGTGTAATGGAATTTGATATTTACACAACATTGAAGTTTCATCTGCTTTAGCATTGAAACTAATTGTTGTTTTAATTCCTTTTACCCAATTTTCAACTTTCTTATTTTCTGCCCAGGTATAAGCCGGGTTGGAATTTAAAAGAATTAAAGTATCTACTTTGCTATCTAATAAAGCTGTAAAATCGCTATCAACTGCCTGACGGGTATTGTTTACAGTGCCAAAATCGATTGTTTTGCCATTAGCTCCAATAGCTTCATTTATTGCATTTACAACAATCTGAACATTCATATCATTGCTTCCACAAACCACCAAAGCATTGCCATTAGCTGCTTTTAAAGCTTTTGCAGCTTTTTCAATTCCAACATTTAATTTTTTATCGGTAAGGTTTGGAGCAGTTCCGTTAATAGCATTTAATAACCCTAAAACAACAGCACTTGTTTCACTTGGTCTGTGTAAAAATCTTTCGTCTGCATTAGAACCAGTTAAACTTGCAACTGTTTCAAATGCAATATGACGGCTCATTACAGGATTTTTTGCATTTAGCTTTTTTCCTTTTGCATAAGCACGAGCATATTCAACAGGACTAATCCAAGTTCCTAAAAAATCTGCACCAATGCTTACAATAGCTTTGGCATTATCAAATTTATAAGAAGGAATGGCTTGTTTACCATAACATATTTTGTTAGCAGCTAATATTCCACTGTAGGAAATAGCATCGTATTGAACGTGTTTACTATTTGGATATTTTGCTAAAAACTGTTTGATAACTTCTAAGGAAGAAGGAGAATTGATGGTAGAAGAAAGAATAACAACATTTCCACCAATAGCAGTTGCTAATTCTTTATCAATGGCTTCGAATGTTGCTTCATTTCCAGCAATCGTGGGAAATCTTAATCTTGCTCCATCATATAAATCCAATACACTAGCTTGTACTCTTGCACTTGTGCCACCACCAGTTATTGGACTTAAATCGTTACCTTCTATTTTAATTGGGCGACCATCTCTCACTTTAGCCACAACACTTACTGCATCACCATCTTGAACATAAGTTGTCGCATAATAATTTGCAACACCAGGAACAATATCTTCTGGACGATTTGCAAATGGAATTGATTTTTTTACAGGCACTTCGCAACTTGCAGCAAGTGCAGCAGCAGCAGTAGTGAAACCTAAATATTTTAAGAAATCACGTCTTGGAGTTTGAGTATCCATTAAAGCACCATCTGCTTCAAATGGAAGTTCTTCTTTAAACTCGTTTTGCAGAGACTTCTGATAAGCTTCTGTGTTATTTAATTCTCCAAAACTTTGCCAATGTTTACTCATAAAAAATGTGCTAATATGCTAATGTGCCAATGTGTTAATGAAACCACCTCAACACTACATTTATTTTTTAATTTCCAGAAATTATAACCAAAATTTATTTTTATAATTAGCAGATTAGCACATTGGCTAATTAGCTAATTCAATTTTAATAGTGACATTTTTGACACTCAGTACCACCAATTTTTTCTACAGTAACACCTTTAGTGCTATCCATTTTCCCGCTCTTTAAATCGTCGTGATATTTTTGGTAAATACTATAGAAACCGTTTTCTTTAAACTGCACTTTCGTTTCTCTGTGGCAATTAATACACCAACCCATGCTTAGATCTGCAAACTGTTTCACTTCATCCATTTTTGTAATTTCACCATGGCAGGTTTGACATTGTTGTTTGCCTGCTACTACGTGCTGACTATGGTTGAAATAAACGTGATCTGGCAAATTGTGAATCTTAGTCCAAGGTATTGCAGTTGCTTTACTGGCATCAAAAGGTTTACCTGGAGTATAGTTAGCGTATTTGTATAATTTTTGAATTTCTGCTGTACCATTCACTTCTTCTCCTTCTTCATTATACAATTTAGCAGTTCCTTTGTATTCATTGATTGCCATATGACAGTTCATACAAACATTTACCGAAGGAATATTTGCATGTTTACTATCGTTTACACCTCCGTGGCAATATTGACAATTGATTTGGTTGATACCGGCGTGAACTTTGTGCGAGTAGAATATAGGCTGCTCTGGAACATATCCTTTGTTTCTACCCAATCCAATAGCACCTTTAGCAGTTAAATAACCACCTATAATTACCAAAAGAATAATACCAAAAGCAATATAAGTTCTGTTTTTCCAGAAAACCACAGGTTCTGCAGCAGGAATACCTTCTTTATCATCAGACAATTTTTTCAAATTGCTATTTACCTGCATTAATGTAAAAGCAACTACTGCCAGTATTAAAGTAAGAATTCCAAAAAGAAGTGTGTTATCAGATTCTGGTTTTTCACCAGCATCTCCATTTGCAGCAACTTTAACTTCTGGACCTTTTTTAATATAATCTAGTATATCATCAATTTGCTTATCGTCTAACACACCATCAAAAACATTCATGGCACTTTTACCATACTCGTTGTAAAGAGCAATAGCATATGCATCATTGCTTGTTTTCATGTAAGAACCAGTGTTCTTGATCCAGGCATGCAGATTTTTTCTGTTGCCTTTCCATCTATCTTCTACCCCCATTAAGGCAGGACCCGTTAGTTTTTTATCCAAGGCATGACAACTAGCACAGTTTTTCATAAACAGTGATTTGCCATCCTGGGCTAAAATATTGTTACTGATTGATGCAAACAGTACAAATAATATACTTGTAAGAATTAACTTGGTAATTTGATGGTGAAACTTCATATTCACAGTCTGTGGTTCTTTGTAATGGAAAATTTCCTAAACGGTGGCGAAAATATGACACGATAATGACATAACAAGTTTCTTTTAATTTTTTTTTTAAAATATTGAAAATAATTTACCATCAGTGTTGTGTAGAAATAAAAAGGAAAGCCCTTTTTGTCAATTATAGCTATGCAGAGAACTCTTTTCATTTAAAAAAAATCAAATGGTAAGTGAATTACTGTTTTCATACAAGTTTGCGTCCTCTCAACAGAAACTTATCTATTTGGAGTTACTGCCAACTCTAGAAAAACAAGTTTTACTCTGTGTCACCCGTTTAATCACCAGAGTTAGTAAAAATTAATTAATAAACGATCTGTAATCGACGAGGAATCACCTTTGATTAACCATGAATAATTTGTAAAAAAAGTTGATAGCGTGTAAAACAAAGTTGATATACTACTTTTTAGCTGCATCATTTTGTAAATTTTATCATCAAAATGATGGTAATAAAATTTAAAAAGAGGCTTAATGTATCATTTAAACCTAACTGCTTTACCATAAAAGTTGGAGAAACATAAGTACAACAAAAAACCTCAAAACAATGTTTTGAGGTTTTTCTATTTCGTTATTTAAAAAATATTAACGTCCGGCGGTTTTTACAGGTTTAGCACCAGGAGGTAACATTGGTTTTGGTGCTGGTTGTGCAGGACCATTTGCAGTGCTTATGCCAGCAGCTTTAATAGCATCTAAAACTTCTTTTGGCAAAGGAATTCTTAAACCTGCAAGAACACGCAATGCAATATCTTCGCTTTTTTCAGCAAAAATCACATCTGTTGGCTTAAATACGTGTGTATATTTTTGTTCTTTTATAACATCTTGTAAAACAGCATATACTTTTTGGCGAAAAGGACGTAACAACTCTTCTTGTTTTGTCTGTAAGGCTTCTTGTTGATATTGTTGCCAATTTTGTAGCTTATAATATTTTTGTCCAGCTTCTTTTTGTAAAACAGCTTTTAGGCTTGGGGTAAGTTTTGTAGAATCTTTTAATAAACTATCAGTTCGTTTCAAATCTTCCATAATAGCATCTCTCTCTGGTGCAAGAGAATCTGCTGCATAGGTTTGAAGAGCTGTATCTACTTTTCCAATGCCTGGCATTAAAGCTAAAACTGCTTGTTCATCAAAAAAACCAATTTTCACTTGAGCTTTAGAACTATTTACGATAAAAAAACTTGCTGCAACTGCAACACATACTGTAAGAACTTTTTTCATTTTAATTTACCCTAACCTAAATAGGAATTTTTAACGGGTTTGTTTTTTTAGTTATTAATTATTGTTGTTTATGTTTACTTTAATTTCCATTTACTCTTAACTCTCTCAGCACATCATCGCTTTTATCTAATTTTGGGTCGGCAAATATAACTGTAATGCCCTCACTTTTATCAAGCACAAAATCCCATCCTTTTGATACAGCAAGTTTTTGAATAGCATTAAATACTTTATCCTGAATTGGCTTTACTAAACGTTGACGCTCTTTAAACAAATCACCTTCATATCCAAATCGTTTTTTTTGTAGTTCACGAACATCTTTTTCTTTATTAAACAATTCTGCTTCGCGTTTTTTCTTCAACTCATCTGTAAGCATATATTGCTCTGCATCATAATTTTTATACATTTTATCTAATTCAGCCTGCATATCATCCAACTCTTTTTGCCATTGTTCGGCTGTTTGCTGAATTTTTTTATCTGCGTCTTTATAATCTTTTAATTTTTCTAAAATGTATTTAGTATCAATAACTGCATAACGTTGGGCATTTGAAACCGAGCAAAATGTTACAATGAATACCAGAAGTGCTACTGTCTTTTTCATATAGTTTTATTTTATTATTAATTACCAAAGTGCAATAAGAAACAAATTTTATACTCATATATATAAGTAAAAAATCTATCAACCATTATTCAGCCTCAAAACCAAGCATAAATGTAAATCTACTCATATCTTTCAGGCTTGATCCGGGCGTGTATCTATCCAATCCTATGCCATAATCAAATCCAAGTAATCCGAACATTGGTAAGAAGAATCTCATACCAACACCAACAGATCTTCTTAACTGAAACGGGTTGTATTGATTAATGTTATACCAACCATTTGCAGCTTCTAAAAAACCAAGTGCATATATAGTGCTACTTGGGTTTAAACTCAATGGATAGCGAACTTCTAAAACATATTTATTAAAAATTGTAAAATACTGACTAGCACCGCTTGCTTCAGGATTTATTTTAGGATCGGATGTTTGATAAACCGGATAACCTCGTTGTGAAATGATATCGTAACCTAATAACGCAAATTGATTGGTTAAACCTGCATCGCCCACCTGAAAACGTTCAAATGGAGATATATTTAAAGCTGAATTATATCTACCCAAGAAACCAAATTTAGCAGCAGCTTTTAGTACCAATTGCTTATGATCTTCCCCTACAGGCTTGGTTAGTGGAATATAGAATTCGCTATTAACTCTTGTTTTGTAATATTCTACCCACTTGTATGGATTACCTTGTTTTGAAATACTATTATCGAATAATGAGTATGGAGGTGTGAATTGAAGGCTTAATAAAAAGTTAGAGCCGCTTCTTGGAAACATGGGTTGATCGATAGAAGAACGTTGCAATGCAACTTTAAAGCTCAAGTTATGAGAGTAGCCATTGTTAAAGCCTGGTAAATTTACTCTATCGATATAATAGTTCTTAAGAGTATATCTGGCAAAGTTCAACCCCATTGAAAGAGAGAAATAATCATCTGGCCATTTTAACTGTTTTCCTAAACTCACACCAGCACCTGTGGTTTGAATGTAAGAACTATTCGCAGCATCACTTGTGTAAGATCTTGTAACAGGATCATATGCATTTGAGAATTTTGTATCATATAATGATACACTAAATGCATTACGCTTTTTTCCACCCAACCAAGGCTCTGTAAAAGAGAAGTTATAACTTCTAAAAGCTCTACCATTGCTTTGAATACGGAAGCTTAGTTTTTGTCCATCGCCCATTGGTAAAGGATCCCAGGCATCTTTATGAAATATTCTTTTTAGAGAAAAATTATTAAAACTAATACCAAGTGTTCCTGTTAACCCAATATTACCACCCCATCCTGCACTAAGTTCTAGTTGATCGCTGCTTTTTTCTTCTACTTGCCAAGTAACATTTACTGTTCCATCTTCTGGATTAGGGACAATGTTTGGAGTAATTTTCTCAGGATTAAAATAGCTGAGCTGAGAAAGTTCACGAATGGTTCTCATAACATCACTTCTCACAAATTTTTCCCCTGGAAGTGTTCTTAATTCTCTACGAATAACATGTTCTTTGGTTTTCTCGTTACCAGTAATTCTAACTTCTTTCCATGTTGCTTGAGGTCCTTCAACCATACGAATTTCATGATCGATTGTGTCGTTATAAACCGCCGTCTCCACAGCTTCGGTTCTAAAAAACAAATAACCGTCATCCATATATAATCCACTAACATCACCACCTTCTGGAGGACCACCACCTTTACCCAATTTTTTGTTAAGTGTTTCAAGATTATAAACATCTCCTTTTTTTATTCCAAGAATCATTGTTAAAACAGAATCAGAATACTTAGTGTTTCCTTTCCATTTTATATTACCAAAATAATACTTCCTTCCTTCACTAATTTTAATATCAATGTCTTTATCACCAGATTGGTTATAGTAAGTTGTATCTTTTACAATTGCAGCATCGCGATATCCTATAGAATTGTAATAAGCTACTATACTTTCTTTATCATCTGCATATTTTTTGGCATCAAACTTAGCACCTACAAAAGGCTTGATTCTTAAAAAAGGATCTAATACTTTTTTAGTTAAGCTATAAGTTAAGTACCCTTTATCTTGTAAATATTCTTTAAAGGTATAAGTTGATGGTTTGATGAAGCCTCCTTGACTTTTAGGTGTATTCAACGTAAAACGTCCTTTTTCTTTCGTATCCTTCATCTTCTTCTTTAGCTTGAAAGCATCTACAGAATTATTACCTTCAAAAGCAATGTTATCAATTCTAACTTTACTTCCTTTATCAATAATAAAATTTAAAGAAATG
>CANGOT010000032.1 GCA_947455425.1 Chitinophagaceae bacterium
AGAAAGGTCGAGTCCCTGGCTTTCTTCTATCAAAAAATCGAGAATAATTTTCTATGCCTGTGCAATAGCCTAATTCACGAATCATTTCCAAGTCATATTCCACACGTTCCTTTACACGTTGGGCTTCTACACGTTTTCCAACACTATTAAAATATTCATATTGCAAACGCATTTCATCCTGAATATCGTGAATCACTTCTTGCAACATATCTTTTGGTGCAACATATAAATTTGCAGGAAAAATAGCTGCATTATCTAATATGCCAATACGCTTGTTAGTCTCCTTATCAAGCGTTTCTATTTCTTCAATTTCGTCTCCAAAAAAAGTAATTCTATAAGCAAAATCAACATAAGGTAAATTAATGTCAACAGTATCACCTTTAACCCTAAATGTTCCTCTTGTCCAATCGCCCTGACTTCTATTATACAATGCATTTACCAATGCGTGCAGGAATGCTTGGCGTGGCATTATTTGTCCACGTTCTATTCGGATAATTCCATTCTCAAATTCTGTTGGATTACCCATACCATAAATGCAACTAACCGATGCTACAACAATAATATCTCTTCTACCACTTAATAATTCTGCAGTAGCTTGTAATCGAAGCTTATCAAGTTCTTCATTCACGTTCAAGTCTTTTTCAATGTAAGTATCGCTCACTGGCATATAAGCTTCTGGCTGATAATAATCGTAATAGCTTACAAAATAGCCAACAGCATTATCGGGGAAGAATTGTTTAAACTCTCCATATAGCTGAGCAACTAATGTTTTGTTATGAGTGAGAACAAGTGTTGGACGCTGAATTTGCTGAATAACATTAGCCATAGTAAAAGTTTTACCACTGCCTGTTACGCCCAGCAAGGTTTGAAACTTTTCTCCATCGTTAATACCTTGCACTAATTGTTTAATAGCAGAAGGCTGGTCGCCTGATGGTTGATACGGGGAATGAAGTTGAAATTGCATTGCAGGCAAATGTATGATATGTAACAATGGATTTAGTAGGTATTTAACAACACAAAACAGCAAATAAATTTTTTAATAAAGAATCATTAATGCAATTAGTTTTGTTTTCTTAAAACAAACCCTTGCAACTAGCTCATCCACAACTCATCAAATCTTTAAGGCAAGCTTATTCTGCTGAAAAGGCAGCTGCCTATGCTTATCAGGGTCATGCAAAATCTGTGAAAGATGCAGAACAAAAAACTGCGATTAAGCAAATAGAAATTGACGAATGGAATCATAGAAAAGAAGTGTTGGAAATAATGAAACAATATGACATTGCTGTGTCCAAATGGTACGAATTAAAGTTTGCCATCATCGGTAAAATAATTAGTGGAAGTTGCTTTGTCATAGGTTGGTTTATGCCTTTTTATTTTGCAGGAAGTTTAGAGAGTGGTAATGTATGTGAGTACTTTAAAATGAAACAGTATTTTAATAGTTTAGGAATTACCGAACATGATGAAGTATTGTATGAAATGGGTATTAAAGAAAAAGAACACGAAGTATATTTTTTAAGTAAAATACAAAACAACAAACTGCTTCCTTTTTTTGAGAAAATATTTAAATGGGGAAATAGAAAGAGCTTTAACAATGTTGACTTAGATAAGAAGTATCCTGTGGAAGAGAGTGGGGTATATTGTAAAAAGTGATTTGAAAAGTTTTTAATATAACTAAAGCAATAACTTTAATTATGCTGTGTTACAAAGTATGTAGAGTAACTATATTGTTTTGAATAGGCAGCCATCACTGTATACTTTTTACCTCCCTGAAAGTATTGATTGAAAGACTTAATTGTTTGTCCATTTACCTGAAACTCTATAGCAGCAGTTGATGGATTAATGCTGATAAATGAAGCAAGTGTAGAGTCTGTTTTGTTATCTAGATAGCCTCTGTTGGGAATGGTAATTTTATCGTTGCCATTATCTAGTTTAAATGTGATTGAATTGTTGCGTGTTGTTGGATCAATATTTATAAATCTTACTAATGCAACACTTGCGGGAGCTGTTAAAGAGCCATTGTTTAATAAAGTTTCTCCTGTTGTTGTTGATGTTTCATCAAAAACAACATAGCTATAAAAAGAGTAGGGATTTAGGTAATATGTTGACAATTGTGTAGCATTATGATTACCCCATACCAGAGCAAACTTTGTATATCCTGCGTTTAATGAAGTATAATAACCATTTGCAAACATTGCAGTGGAATCATTAGCATAAATAGCAGCATTTACTTGATTGCTATAGTTAAACCCTTGTATATAAGCTTTTGGAATTACATTCCCAGTAACAGTTCCAGAACTACCACCTGATGAAGAACCTCCACCAATGTTGCCGCCTGTTGAACCACCACCATTGCTGCTGCCATTTGAGCCACCAGAACTATTACTTCCACCTGAAGAACCAGAATTACTTCCAGAAGAACCACTGCTACCTGTTCCTGTTGAACCATTCCCTCCATTAATTGGTGTATTTCCCTGACTATTATTATTTGTTGTAGTTTGTGATGTTACATTACCTGCATACTTTGTGCAACTAGATAAGAATACAATTAAAAAAAAGGTTACTCTCAGTAATTCAAAAAATGCTGATGAAGCTCGGGTATGATAGTGAAGTCTATGCATTTACAGGTACGTATAGACATTAAAACGTTTATACTTAGCTCATTATTGTAAAATAACTTATACATAGTTTATTTTTCTCTTTCAGCATCAATTTGTTTTATGCCAATAATGAAATATCTTGTTGAAAATATTCTGTTTATTGAAAGAGATTTAAAGGCTTGACTTATCTCATTTTTTTCAATCCAAATATTCCAAAAACACTAGCGGTCAAAAGAAATAAAGCTAATGAATAATAATTATCAAATGGCACAGAAAATGGGTCTTGCCCAGTACCTCCACCAGGTGATATAGGACCAAAAGATGAGTTTATATTTGAATTAATTTCTTTAGAAGATGCATCAATTTCATTTGAAGAATTTACAGTATTAGATGAGTTTAATTCTTGCTTTTCATTTGAAATAGATTGCGGAGTATTCGAAATACTTACTGATTCTACTTCTGGTTCATTGTTATTAGGGCCGAAACTACTTGTATTAACTTCCTCATTATATACAGTTGCGTTATTTGAAGAATTTTGATTAAACGAATTACTAGACTCAACACTTTCTGCCATAGCTCCTTCATGAGCATAAATTTTATCATCGGCACTAATAGAAGATTCAAAATGATTGTTATCGGCATTACTTAGATTATCATTATTAGTATAAACATTCGAATAGTTTACATTATCGCCTATCAAATCATTATCTATTTGTGTTGACGTGCTGTTTCTACAAAAAGCTGCAAGTCGGTTAACCTCCATACCACAAGCTTCTTGATGTGTATAGAAAATTGCTATGGCAGATATGGTGAACGCAAAAAGGGTTATTTTTATTATTGATTGTTTCATTTGAAGCGTTTTATTTATTACTCTAGTTTTTAATATAGATTGGTAATATTTTCGTTAATCCATTTCCTTGAATAAACAGTTGATATAAACCATTTTTAATACTTGTTAATTCGTTAAGTCTCAAAGAGGTTGTTGCTGTTCCACCATTGTGTTGAAACTTTAATACCATTATTTTTTTTCCGGAAGCGTCTATAAAAGTTGCTGTATAATATCCTTTCGATACATCAGCAAATTGCAATTGAATGATGTTGTCTTTTATTGGATTTGGATAAACTGCAATTGAGGCGGGCACTTGTGGCAATGGCTTAACAGTTACGATATTGCTATAATTTGTTTTATTGTTAATCAGTATTGATTTTATTCTGTAATAAACTATCCCATCTATGGCATTGTTTATTGTATTGAGCATATTATCAGTAAATGAATAGTTAATATTTCCAATAGCTTTCTGCACGCCAAGCTCTTCAAAGTCTTTACCATTAAAACTTTTTTCAATCCTATATTCTTTAATATCTTTTTCGTTAGTAATATTCCAGTGAATGATGACCGATTTATCCTTTACTTGTGCTTGTATATGTAAGGTATTGCTAAATAAGGTTCCAGCATTTTTTACAATGACAAAAAACCGATTATTTAAGTTTGTAGCAGTGGCTGTGAACTGTATAGTGTTATTGGTTTGCAAGCTGATAGGGGTCTCTGTAAAAAGTACATTATCAACTATAGAAGCCTGCATTCCAGCATCCCAGTTTTGGGGTTTAAACTGAAATGCATATGCTGTATTTAATGTAAGATTGCTAACACGCAAAAACAATGTATCTGCATCTGTTATATAGGGTCTTCTTTCAATGCTCAAACTATTACTGCCTCTTACTAAAGCAATACTTTCTTCATTATTGTTTAATTTTTCTGCATCCTCATTCCACATAACAGCTTTACTAAATGCAGAACCATAACTACCTAACACACCATCTGTTGTAATTAAACTAGATCCAGTGTTTTTTTGTAGATTTATAAAAAGTTTATCGGTAGTATTATTAGCAATACCAAATACAGTATTTATACTATTGGTGGTTTTGTCATTTTCCTCAAAGCTAACAGCAACATTGTTTGCAGCAGCCTGCACAAAAAAAGCTTGACCACTTTGTATGTGTTGCGTTTGTGCTGTTGTTGGAGGAACAATATCATAACCATTGATTCCATCCCAACTAATAGTAACGAATCCTCCGGTATTTAAGCCTGTGCCAATTAATGGATCCCAGGTATAAAAAGTTCGATAAATATTATTTGTTGCACTGTTTAAATAAACAGCGTTTAAATCAACCGGACTTGCATAAGGATTTCCAATTAAAGCATAATCATCTACTACAAGCGTATTAAGATTAAATGTTTGAGTGCCTTGCAATAATTTTCCTGTAGCACTAAGGGTGGTACTATTAAAGTTTGGAATGATTAAATTGCTTGCTGTTCTATCACCCACAATAAATGATGCAAATGCATTATTGCTTGTTGTTGGCGTATTAGTAAAAAGCAGTGTACTAGTTGGATCTATTACATCGATCCAGCTATTATTGGCAAATTTTTGCATGTTATATCTTGGAGATGCGAAGTCTAATCCTGTTCCAACGGGTCCTACAATATAGGTATTCAATTGCCAACTATTGCTTAATGTTACAGCACTTATTCCATTACTGCTTAAAGGTGCTGTTAAAAATCTCCAGGCTCTTTTCCCTGGAATGTATCGTTGCACAGTGGCCATACCTTCAATAGTTCCATAGGATTCAGCTATACGTGCTGTACCATTGGCATTACTAGATAAAATAAGATTTCCATTTGTATAAAACACTCCGGTAACTGTAAGTATTTTTGTAACGGTTACTGTATTTTCATTGCCACTAAGAATATTCGTGCCAGTAGTATTATTAATACTTAAATTGGCAATCGTTACTGTACCACTAATAGTATCTGCACTGTTACCATTCATTATCAGATTACCTAATCCCATTATTTTTCCTTTACTCAATACACTTTTTGTAATAGCTAATGTGGCATTTGAGTCAATTTTTAAAGTTGCTCCAGAATCAATACCAATATTTTTTATTGATTGAGTTGAAGATGATATTGTGGGTAGATTATTTGCAAAATATATGTATGCACCATCATTAATTCCGGGTACAGATGTCGGACACCAATTTGATACATTGTTCCAGTTAGTATCAACTGCACCATTCCAGCTATGTGTATATCCTTCGGGAGCTTCAGCAAGCACCTTTATTGTTGCAGAACCTGTTCCTGTTGTACTACAGCCATTGCTTGTTACATTTGTTAGTGTATATGTTTTAGTAGAAGTAGGAGCAACTGATATAATATAAATTACACTATCAATACCATTAATAGTTATGGGTGTGGTGCTATCTGTGTATGTAATATTCCAGGGAGAACCGTTTGTAAGATTAATTGTAAGATTTGTTGATGTGCCAGCACAAATTGTATTGTTACCACTTATTATTCCAGTTGGCACTGCGTTAACTGTTATTGATTTAGTTGCTGTAGTAACACAACCATTGACATTTGTTACAGTGTAATTTATTGTTGCCGATCCTGCAGAAATTCCTGAAAGTACTCCGACATTATCAATAGTTGTTATAGAGGTATTGCTGCTCGACCAAAGGCCATTAGGTGTTGTATTGCCAAGTGTTGTTTGCTGACCTATGCAGGCTGTTGAATTGCCTGTAATAGCTGCTACTACAGGTATTGCAACTTCTAATATAATATTGTTATGCAAATCAATTGCTCCAGCTTTTGTTAATACCTGACCATATAAAGCGGATCCTTCTAATAAACTAACAGCACCATTTGCTACAATTGTTCCTTTGAATACAGAATAATCTCCTAAAGAAAATGCTCCATTTATTTGCCAGAATACATTACATAAAGTAGCAGAATTGATGAGTGTAATATTCGAAAAAGTGCTGGTTGATAAAGCCCCATCAACTTGAAAAATAAATACCGCATTAGGGTTTCCTTGTCCATCCAAAATTAAATTACCCGTCAATGTAGAAGCTGCACCTGTGCAATAAATATTGGGTGTTAGTATTTGATTGTTTCCCAGGGTTGTAGATATTACACTTCCACATGTCTTGCCACCAAGTTCTGCATACGCTGCAGCGATATCTATAGATGCCTGTAAAGATGTTGCATCTACAACGTGAATTTGTCCCACAACCACTCCCGGAGGAAATCCTGTAAAAGCTCCTACATTAGTGCCAATATTCCCTGTAATATTTGTATTGCCTAAGTTGTTAAATGCTCCTACTGATGTAAATACAGCAAAACCTGATGCAGAGCCTAAACTAGGCGTTTGAGCAAAGCCAGTTTTTAAAAAAGATACACTGAAAAAAACAATAAAAAGTAAAGAAAAGTTTTTCATATTATTTTGCATTTTAAAAAGTCAAGATTGTTGAATGCAAAGGTCAAAATAACCGTAGTGGTTAAACTTACAGAACATTGTATTATGCTTTCAAAATTCACATATCATATGATTTTTTAAATGTTTAACCAGCAAAAAGCCGATAAAAAGAAAACCTGCATTTCTTATCTTCGCCCAATGTTTACGATTCATCTACAGAATTTACAGTTTAAAAGTTTTCACGGTTTATATGCCGAGGAAAAGGTATTGGGAAATTGTTTTGAGGTGAATCTTATAGTAAAATATCAACCCCCAATATTACCAATCAATGCTATTGAACAAACTATTAATTACCAAAATTTGTTTGAAATTATTGAGCGACGAATGTTAATTGCAACAGAATTGCTTGAAACAATTGTTGTAGATATTGCTAATGAAATAATGAGTGCTTTTTTGATAGTTGAAGAAGTAGATATTTGCATCGCAAAAAAAAAACCGCCAATTAAAAATTTTGTTGGCAATGTTGCTGTTAGTTGTCTAATAAAAAGAGGTATATAAATGAAAATTGTTTTTGTGTTTATGAGTTTTTTTGTTGGCATTTATTGCAATGCTCAAGAAACTGCTGTATTACTAAAAGAAGCATATAATTTAGAACTAAAATTTAATGAGCCAGAAGCTTTGTTGAAATACAAACAAATTCTAGTAAACGATCCAAACAATTACAAAGCCCTGCAAAGAGCTACAGAGTTGAGTTGTACTATTGGTGCAAGAACTGCTGCTGCAAAAGACAAAAGATTAATGTTTGAATCGGCACTAGCTTTTGCTAAAAGATCCGTTACAACAGATAGCACTAATGCAAACTCATTTTATTTGTTGGCATTAGCAAGTAGTAAAATGGCTGAGGTGGAAGAAGAAAATAAAAAAAGAGCTGTTTTTGCAAGAGATACCAAACTATTTGCAGATAAGGCTTTAGCAATAAATCCTAATAACGGAATGGCAAATTTTATTGCTGGTAAATGGCACTTTGAAATGGTAACATTGGGCTGGGCTAAAAAGTTGGCTGTTAAAACACTATATGGTGGTTTACCAGAACCTTCTTTAGAAAAGTGTATTGAATACTTAGAAAAGTGTAAAAAGCAAGAGGCTTATTTTGTATTAAATTATTTAATACTTGCTAAAGCTTATAAAGAAGACGATAAAGCTGTAAAAATGATCGAAGTATTAAATCAACTGGTAAAACTTCCTAAAAGAATATTTGATGATATTGCTTATATAGATGAAGGAAAAAAATGGTTAGAAAGCGAGAAATAAAAATTAATAAATAATAATCAATGATAGAACAATTTGAACAAGCCGTTGCAGAAAGCAAAGCTCTTACCGAAAGACCGAGTAATGAAACTTTATTAAAACTATATTCCCTATACAAGCAAGCTACAGAGGGAGATAATGCAAGTGAAGCTCCAACAAATATGTTTGATTTTGTTGCCAAAGCAAAACACAGTGCCTGGGATTCATTAAAAGGAGTTACTAAAGAAAGTGCTATGCAGCAGTATATAGACTTAGTAAATAATTTGAAAGGATAAAACAACTATTATGCAATTTATTCCACAACTACTTTTTATTGCCATACTCTCCATTGGCTCTTTTTTATTTTATAAAAAAGCAAATGAAATTCGTCGAAATATCCTTTTAGGAAAAGATGAAGACTTAAGCGACAATAAACAAGCTCGTTGGAAGAATTTAATGCTGCTTGCATTGGGACAAAAAAAAATGTTCAAAAATCCATTGGTTGCAGTAATGCACTTAATTATATATGCAGGTTTTATCATCATTAATGTAGAAGTTTTAGAAATAGTTTTGGATGGTATCACGGGCAAGCATAGAATCTTTGCAAGCCTTATTCCTAATGGATTATACAGCTTTCTTATTAACTTTTTTGAAGTGCTGGCACTAGGTGTTATTGTAGTTTGCGTTATATTTTTGGTTAGAAGAAATGTTATTAAACTTAAACGTTTTATTAGTAAAGACTTAAATGGATGGCCTCGTAGCGATGCCAATTATATTCTGATAACTGAGATCATTTTAATGTCATTATTTCTTAAAATGAATGCTTGTGATACTTATTTGCAAGCAAACAATTTTGGACATTATGCTACTGTACAAACTGGGAATTTTATTATTTCATCTCACTATCATACTTTTCTTACTGGCTTTAGTTTTCATACGATTGAGTTGTTCGAAAGAATATGTTGGTGGTTGCATATAGTTGGCATTTTTGCCTTCTTAAATTATTTGCCATACAGCAAACATCTGCACATACTTCTTGCATTTCCGAATGCTTATTATGCAAGGCTTCAACCACAGGGACAAATTAAAAATATGCCTGCCATACAAAACGAAGTATTGTATGCAATGCAGCCCGAATTAGCACCAAAAGATGCTGCTGCACCTGCAAGTTTTGGTGCGAAAGATGTGTTTGATTTAAGTTGGAAAAACTTAATGGATGCCTATAGTTGCACAGAATGTGGACGTTGCTCTAGTGCTTGCCCAGCAAACATTACAGGTAAATTATTAAGCCCTCGTGCTATTATGATGAAAACAAGAGACAGACTTGAGGAAGTGGGCAAAAACATTAATACAAAAAAAACTTTTCAGGCAGATAATAAATCTCTTTTACACGATTATATTTCTGTTGAAGAGTTAAGAGCTTGTACTACTTGCAATGCATGTGTTGAGGCTTGTCCTGTTAGCATTTCCCCATTAGATATTATAGTTGAATTACGCAGAAGTTTGGTGATGGAAGAAAGTAATTCTCCTCAAGAATGGAATAGCATGTTCAGCAATATCGAAAACAATTTTGCTCCATGGAAATTTAGTCCAGATGAAAGAGATAAATGGGTAGAAGCATAGTTTATTATAAATCTCCTAATTGTGGTCTCATCACAATTTCTTCAACACAAGCTTGTGGCGATAGTTGAGAGGCTGCGTAAACCATTTTCGCAACATCATCATCTTGCATAATTCTGCTAGGATCCACAACACTGCCACTCCAACTATCAGTATAAACAGCTCCCGGTAAAACGCTTGTAACCTTTATTCGAAAAGGCTTTAACTCTTCTCTCAAATTTTTACTAAATCCCAGCATTGCAAATTTGCTAATACTATAACTACCACCATTTGTATATGCCTGAATAGATGCAATAGAACAGATATTAAAAATATGTCCTTGCTTATTTTGCATCATTGTTGGCAATAATTGCCTTGTTAAATAATAGGCACTATACAAATTTGTTTCAATCATTTTTTCAATAATACCATCTGCTTCACTATGAACGGAGCCTGGTTCAAATGTTCCTGCATTATTAATCACAACATCTGGGGCTCCATAGGTTAAACACCAATTTGCAAAATCTACTACTTCATTTTTTTTGCTCATATCAACAGACTTATAGTGAATAGTTGATAAAGAGTTGCTCAGTTCTTTTGCAGTATTTTCAAGGTCTGCAACGTTTCTTGCACACACTAATATGGTGTTGTTCTCGTTTGCAAAAATTTTTGCAAATGCTTTTCCCAATCCTTTTGATGCTCCTGTAATAATAATATTCATACTATATAAATTCAAACTACGAAGTTATATAGATGAAGTAAACTTAAACAAACCTTATTTTGCAATCGTTATGAACAAGTACAAACACATATTCTTCGATTTAGATCATACGCTATGGGATTTCGAAACTAATGCTAAACAAACACTGTACGATTTATATATAAATAATGCCTTACAAGAAAAAGGGGTTGATAACTTCAATGATTTTTTTTCGAAATACAGTCATCATAATCATCGGCTATGGGATAAGTACACAAAAGGTTTAATAAAGCAAGAAGAGTTGCGTTGGAAACGTATGTGGCTTGCATTACTAGATTATAAAATTGCTGATGAAGCCCTGTCGAGAAAACTATCACTTGAATTTTTGGCTCTACTTCCTACCAAAACAAAATTATTTCCATACACCGTAGAAATTTTAAATTATTTAAGAAATAAAAACTATCAACTACATCTCATAACAAATGGATTTGAAAGTGTGCAACACAATAAACTTATGGGTTGTGGATTAAGAGATTATTTTGTTGAAGTAATTACATCCGAAGGAAGCAATAGCCTTAAACCTCATAAAGAAATATTTGATTTTGCCTTGCAATTAACCAAAGCCGAGCTTGAAGAGAGTATTATGATTGGCGATAATATTGATGCAGATATCGAGGGTGGTATCAATGCTGGAATGGATACAATTTATGTAAATCATTTAAATACTGAGAAGTACCATAAGGCAAATTATACCATTTTTCATTTAAAAGAACTGGAAGAAATCCTTTAATGGAACAGCGATATTACAAGTCTTTTCAGCTACATTACTTTGCCTAAACAACTTCTATATTTGCTTCAAATTTTTAACGATGCAAATGCTAGAAAACTACGTTCTTGGCTCGTGGATTACAGGCGATGGACAAGGACAAGAATTATATAATGCAGTAAATGGAAACATCATTGCAACTACTTCTACCAAAGGTTTAGACTTCAAACAAATTACAGATTACGGCAGAAATGTAGGCAATAAAAATCTTCGAAAACTTACCTTTCATGAACGCGGTAGAATGATAAAAGCACTGGCTTTGCACCTGCAAAACCATTTACCAAAGTTTTATGATCTAAGTTATCAAACAGGTGCAACAAAAGCAGATAGTTGGGTAGATATTGAAGGTGGTATTGGTAATTTATTTGCCAATGCATCGCTACGTAGAAAATTTCCTGATGAAAGTTTTTGTATAGATGGTGATAGCCACAACCTTAGTAAAGGCAACACATTTATGGGCGTTCACTTGTTGGTTCCTAAAGAAGGGGTTGCTATTCATATCAACGCATTTAACTTTCCTGTGTGGGGAATGCTGGAAAAAATTGCTGTGAATTTTTTGGCAGGAGTGCCTGCAATTGTTAAGCCTGCAACTGTTACTAGTTATTTAACAGAAGCTGTTGTTAAAGAAATTATTGGAAGTGGTATTCTTCCTCAAGGAGCTTTACAGTTGTTATGTGGTAGTGCTGGGGATTTATTGAATTATACAACTTATCAAGATGTTGTAACATTTACAGGTAGTGCATCTACAGGTCAAATGCTAAAATCAAACCCTCATATTTTGGCTAACAATATTCCTTTTACAATGGAAGCCGATAGTTTGAATTGTATGGTTTTGGGCGATGATGTTACATCTGATATGCCTGAGTGGGATATTTTTATTAAAGAAGTTAGAAAAGAAATGACCACCAAAGCTGGACAAAAATGTACGGCTGTGCGTAGAATTTTTGTTCCTGAAAATAAGATAGAAGATGTGCAAATTGCACTAGGAAAGGCTTTGGCTCAAACTGTTATTGGAAATCCTTTAAACAAGGATGTGAGAATGGGTAGCCTTGCAGGTAAAGATCAAATGAGGGAAGTAAAAACTCAAGTGCAAAAACTATTGGCATCATCACAACTTATTTATGGCAGTTTAGACAGTGTTGAAGTAGTAGACGCAGATAATATTAGTGGCTCGTTTATCAGCCCTATATTAATGTTGAATGAAAATCCTTTTGCTGCAACCGACGTGCATGAAGTAGAAGCTTTTGGTCCTGTTAGCACTATTATGCCTTATAAAAATATGGACGATGCCATTGAGCTGAGCAAAATGGGAAAAGGGAGTTTATGTAGTAGTATAATAACCGCTTCTACTAAAAATGCAAAACAATATGTCATTGGTGCAGGCACTCATCATGGTAGAATTTTAGTGCTGAATAGTGATTGTGCTAAAGAAAGCACAGGACATGGAAGTCCTTTACCATTGCTGGTTCATGGTGGTCCAGGACGTGCAGGTGGTGGAGAAGAAATGGGAGGTATTCGTGGCGTAAAGCATTATATGCAACGTGTGGCTGTACAAGGCTCGCCAACGATGTTAACAGCTGTTACCAATGTGTATCAACAATATGCTAAGGGCAATCACGATGGAATTCATCCATTTAGAAAATATTTTGAAGAACTAACCATTGGCGACCAACTTATCACAGCAAAAAGAGTAATAACAGAAGAAGACATTAACAAATTTGCCGACTTAAGTGGCGACCAGTTTTATGCCCATAAAACATTTACAAACTTTGAAGGAACAATGTTTGAACGTCAAGTAGCACACGGCTATTTTGTAATGAGTGCCAGTGCTGGTTTATTTGTTGATGGCAGTGATTTAGGCCCAGTATTATTAAACTATGGTATTGATGAATTACGCTTTACAAAACCTGTGTATGCAGGTGCTGAAATTTACATTCGTTTTACCTGCAAAGAAAAATTACCGCAAGACACCAAAGATGAAAATGATATACCAAAAGGTATTGTAAAATGGCTGGTTGAAATGATTGATGAAACTGAAGAGTTAGTAGGTGTTGCTACTATTTTGACGATGGTGAAGAGGAAGTAAGGACGCTCTGCGAGGCTACAAGCCTCGCAGCTTTACTATGTTGCTTAAAGCAACAAAATATAACCATGAAACTGCAAGTTTCGTAGAGCATTAAACATAAAATTAATTTTATGAGTTACGAATTTGCCGAAGGATATAAAATAAGAGACCAATCCTCAACTCATTTTCTAACATTTACTGTGATA
>CANGOT010000033.1 GCA_947455425.1 Chitinophagaceae bacterium
ACAAAAAATGGAGGACGCATGAGTTTTTGCCAGTTAAAGTTGGCATCATTATCCAAAAAAGGTAACAAGTCTTTGGTATGAATCATTCCAACAACTTCATCTAAATTTTCTTTAAATACAGGCAATCTGCTATAATGTAATTCCTCAATTCTAGTAATAAGATGGGCGAAGTCGGTGTCATAATCAATGCCCGAAACATCTGTTCTGGCTTTCATTATTTGCTTAACGGTTATGGTTCCAAACTCTAAAATTCCTTTTAAAATATTTTTTTCACTTTCTTCCGGATACGTAATATCTATCGCATGACTCATTTCCTCGTTTGTAACGGCTCCAAAAGATTTGCTGGTTAATTTTTTTTCAATGATATCGCTATATTTTACTAAAATAAGACTCATTGGCTTGAAGATATAGTTGACTGTTTCTACAACACCACCCACTTGTTTTGCAAAGCGTATATTGTTTTGTGTAGCCATTACTTTGGGCATCACTTCACAAAAAAGTAATAAAATAGCGGTTACAACAATTACTTTAATAAAAAATTCCAGCCAAAATAAACTAGGTATTAAGTGAATATAAGATTCGAATAATAAGTTTGAAATTACGATAATAGCAATGTTAATGAAGCTGTTTGCAATCAGCATCGAAGCTAATAGCGTTTTAGGGTTTTCGAGTAAGTTAACTATTCTTTTGTAAGGCTCACTCTGCTTGGTTTTCAGCAGGTTTATGTCTTTATAATTGAGCGAAAAAAAAGCAACTTCCGAACCGCTGATCATAAACGAAAAACCTAGCAGTAATAGTAAAATAAAAACAAGAACAGGCGTTGCCTGTGTATTAATTGAAAGAAGATGAGTGGTTGCAGAGAGATAGTCCAAAGTTGGAATTTTAGTGAACAATATGTCTAATTAAAGACGAGACAAAAGTATTGGTTTAGGTAATACAATTAGTATGGTAAATTTCCTTCGGGATCAACTGGTGCCGAATCAGCATTAAATCCATCCATATTATCTAAGTTTTGTGAGTGATCACTACGCTTATCTAACATAATTAAATTTTCTGCAACAATTTCGGTGGCAAATTTTTTATTATTGTCTTTATCCTCCCAATATCTTGTTCTTAAGCGACCTTCAATATGAACTAAACTGCCTTTATGCAAATATTTACTGGCCAATTCTGCCAACCCACGCCAGCAAACAATGGTATGCCATTCTGTTTGCGAAATAAGTTTACCCGTTCTATCTTTATATGATTCGGTAGTGGCTAAGGGAAATTTTACTACTGGAATATTTCCATCGAGGGTTACTAATTCAGGTTCCTTACCCAGGTTACCGATAAGCATAACTTTGTTTACGCCTCTCATAACAAATTGTTTTAAAGTGTGCATAAAGTTAGGGGGTTTAACAATTCGGGCTAAGTATTTATAATTTTATTTATAAATAATGAAAAATAAATGATGGCAGAAATGATGTTGCCCAAGGTTTTGCATAAAAAAAACTGCCCTATTTCAGGCAGTTTTTAATTGTTGTTAGTAGCTTTATTTTATCGTCAGGTTGAAGCAGTATTCACTATTTAAATCCTTTGAAAAAATAGTTTAGTCTCCATGATAACTAGGCACCAATAACACTAATACTTACAGGATTGCTCCATTGACCTACTTGCTCATCATCGTATCTGTAAATGGTTTTATAGGACCAGGCAGCACTAAGCCCTACAGCAGGCAATGGTGTAGTATCGGTATAATTAGGATAACTATCTGTAGCTAAAAATTCCCAATGTCCATTGCCACGGTTCACATAAATATCAATGCCATCAAAATCTCCTTTGGTCCACACAATTTCAGGATGGCCTCCACTAACAAGTCTAACTTTAATTTGTGGCTGAGCATCTTTGAAATCAATTCTTCCCACCATTTCAACCCCCTCAATACCCAAATCGTTGCCATCGGCAATGGTGTAACCAATATTTGATTTAATTGCATTTACAATAGCCATAGCTCTTACAATAATTCCAGAAGAAACACTCGTGGGGGCTGCTGCAAAAGTGGGTGGCGAGGGTGGCACCGATGTAGCTCCTAAATCGTTCATGATTTCGTCTTTGAACTTAGATAACTTTTTTAAATACTCCTGATATTGTTGTCTGTAATTCATCCAATAGGCAAGCCAGACATAGCCATCTTTCATATCGGTTACCGCTGCAGCCGTGATACCATATTTAGCAGCATAATTTTCAATTTTATTCGAAAGGTTTTGTAACCAGATTAATTTTTCTTGTGCCTTTGAAGGCATATAATAACGTTTCATATTTTTTTAATTTATTTTATTTTTTAATAGCCCTTTATAAACCCGGGCTGTATATTTTTCAAATCCATTTACTAGCTCCTAAAAAGTTATTGATTTGCCATAAAAAGCTTTTGCGTTGACGTAAAACAGTTTTGCGATGAGCTAGCAGGTATCTATGTTGTCGCAACTGCCTTGAACGATACCCTAACTTGTTTTATGTTATCTCAAAATCAATTTGTGTGATCATTCAATTGTTTTAGAAAAGCCTAACTAATTTTATGTGATGCTCAAACAATATTTTCTGTGCTTAAACCATTTTTAGATACCCTAAAACTGTTTTGCGATGTAGCTACTGTTGCTATAGGCAACTTAGCCATCCACTTTTTGATGAAAAAAATGTTTTGCGTTGTTCTAAAATGGTTTTGCCATCACATAAAATGTTTTTATGGCAACCTTTGGCAATAGGTGGGGGTCGCTCGTGAATGACGTAGCATGTTATAAACCTTATTTGTGTTAATACTTCTTGCATTTTCTTTTGATATTAAAAGATGATGCAAGCTAGCCAGAAAACGAAAAGGTAAATGTTAAAATTTATGAGCGATAGAAGCCACTAAATAGTTGTTAAGCAATAGTTATATTAAGGCATATGGCATAACAAACAACTATTTACATTTGCCCGATGAAAAAAAATATCTGCCATTTATAATAGTGCTATTTATTTTTTTTGCTTGTGGTAGCAAGGTAAAGGTAGAGCACCCCTCGGCTGTAGAAACCCTGGGCAGGTACTTATTCTTCGAAACAAAAATCTCTATCAACAACACCAAATCTTGTGCAAGCTGCCATAGCCCCCAGTTTGCATTTACCGATGGATATAGAACCAGTATTACTTCTTTGGGTGAAAACGTTTTACACAATGCACCTTCCCTCATCAACGCAGTATATTTAAAAAAATTTGATTGGGCAAACCCTGCTGCCATTTCGTTTGAAACACAAATTAAAAGGCCTCTTTATAGAAATCATCCGGTAGAATTGGGTTTAGATAAACACTTTAGTGAGTTGCAGGATTTTTTTAAAAAGGATAGTCTTTACAGCAGTTTGTTTAAAGGAGCTTTTCCCGATAGCAGCAATTTATTTACCTTAACACAAATAGAAATGGCCATTGCTGCCTACGAAAAAACACTGGTATCACAAGCATCAAATTTCGATGAAGGAGCATTAAATCCATCGGCATATAATGGTCTAAAACTTTTTACCGGTAAGCGTTTAAACTGTGTGGCTTGTCACCCTCCTTCAAATTTCACATTGGCTACATTAACCAGTAATATGGATAGTGTTTATGCGAATATTGGTTTATATAATGTTGGTAATAAAAACGAATATCCTACAACCGACAATGGCTTATACAGTATCACACATCTGGCAAAAGACAACGGAAAATTTAAAATTCCTTCGCTGAGAAATGTTATGTTAACAGCACCTTATATGCACGATGGCAGTATAGCAACTATAGACGAAGTGATTGATATGTATGCAAGAGGTGGTAGAAATATTGATTATGGTAATTACAAAGGCGATGGCAAACTAAACACAAATAAAAGCCCACTTATAACTGGCTTTACTTTAACAAAAGAAGAAAAAAGTGACTTAATTAAGTTTTTAACATCGCTTACAGACTCTACCATTTTTTATAAACAATTGTTTAAGAATCCATTTATAAAAAACTAATCCTTTTACATTTGTCTGAGAAGCTGTTTGAGTAATTTGTTTAGAATACATGATGCGTAGTTTTTTGAGCGAAACAAGGCGAATTTTGCAGCCATAGTTCAACGCTAAGGCGAAAAATTCAACGAAGTTGCAGCCATATAAAGTACCTAAGGAATATCAAATAAATAACTCAAACAGCTTCTGAATACATCAAAGTATTATTTACACAATGAAATCAATTTTTGTTGCCCTCATTTTCTTAGCATTCATTTCTTGTAATAACAACTCAGATTCTACAACAAAAAAGAATAGCTCTGATAAACAAAATGCTATTGATGCAGTACTGATAGATGATTCTTCAGTAATGCAAATACCTGTAATGGTTGAAAGACTTAATAAAATCAAAAAGGTATTGGCATCACCCCAACCAATTATTCTATTAGACGCTTTAGACGAAAATGCTGCTATTGCCCAACAAATAGCCATTGCAGATACAAAGTTTTCCGAAAATCTATTTGATAAAAAAACACATCAGGCCTTTAGAAACGAAATTTTCAATGTGTATGTAGCAAGGCCTCAGGAAATTCCATCCAATCTTCAAAACGAGAAAATTTATAAAATTGAGATGTACAATTATGCACTCAATTTAACAACAACTGCATTGGTAAACATCAACAATAAATCGGTTGTTTCAGTTACAACATTCTCAATAAGTCAACCAGAAATTCCAACACATTTAAAAAATATTGCTTTACAAATCGCTGTTAATAATCCAGAAGTTGCCAAAGCTCTTGGCTATAAACCAGAAGAAAAAGAAGCTTTAATGGCAAATACCAAAACAGCTTTAAATAATACCAAGTGCGAACGTAGTTTGCATTTATGCGTTGCTCCCACTTTTATAAAAGATAATAAAGCCTTATGGGTAATTGTTGATTTAACCGATTATAAAGTGGTGGGTATTCGATGGACAAATGTGGGTACTACCGAAGCACCAGAAAATAGAATCAGCGAACGCAAGCTAAAATTCGAGAAAATAATGGAGTGCTATTGCAAAAAAGTAACGCACCTTGAAAAGTATAACTGGAAATTAAATTATGTAATTACCACCAGCGATGGAATGCGTATTTCTGAAGTAGCTTACAATGATAAAATTGTTGTAAACAATGCTAAGATTGTTGACTGGCACGTGGGATATAGTAATACAGATGGATTTGGATATAGTGATGCGGTGGGTTGTCCCGAATTTAGTCAGGCAGCGGTTGTTGCAGTATCCGACCCTAAAGTGAGTGATATTGTTGAAGCTGGAAAAACAATTGGTTTTGCACTGGAACAAAGTTTTAGCAGCGAGCAATGGCCTTTACCTTGTAACTATAATTATTTGCAACGCTTTGAATTTTATAATGATGGAAGATTCAGAACGTCTGGTGCAAGTCTGGGAAGGGGCTGTGGTAACAACGGAACCTACAGACCCGTTTTTAGAATTGCTTTTGCTGGAAATAAAAATAATTTTAGCGAATGGAACAGTAACAACTGGAAACCTTGGGACAAAGAGCAGTGGAAAGTGCAAACACCAACAACCACCTATACTAAAGAAGGGTATCAATATAAAATTTCGGATGATAACGGAACTGGTTTTTTTATAGAACCTAGTCGTGGACAATTTAATGATGGAAGCAGGGGAGATAATGCTTATGTATTTGTTACCAAACAACATATAGATAAAGATGAGGGAGAAAAAGACCTGGTAACCATTGGCCCTTGTTGCAATACCGATTATAGGCAAGGCCCCGAGAAATTTATTGAACCCGCCCCTGAGAATATTGTAAATAGTGATCTTGTTGTATGGTATGTGCCACAAATGAAAAATGATGATACAAAAGGACACGAATATTGCTGGGCAGAAAGTTATTTAGAAAACGGTGTTTACAAAACCAAAATATATCCTTGCATGGGTGGGCCCATGTTTGTTCCTCTAAAAAAATAATCAATGAAAAATATTTTAAAAATATCAACCGTTGCAGCAACATTTTTGTTTGCTTCTTGTACCGATAAAATGCCAGAGGAAGAAATTGCACAAATTGGAATTACGCCTTGCAGAACCCAGGCTCCTTTTGTTAAAAAAATGGGCTTCAATCCATCAATAACTGCATATTCTACTACAGAAAAAAAACAAAAAGGATTGGTGTTACTTCAGATTCCAAAAAATCCTGCAGATACCCTTGGCAAAATAATTTGGCAAGATTCTTCCTGGAAGCAATTTGGTTTTATGGGCTCTATTACTACCGATGAACCTGGTAATATTTATACAGCACCCATTCCAATGGTCAACACCTTAGAAGTACCCACAACAGAAATGAATAAAATTTATAAAGTTGATTGTAATACAGCTAAAATGAATTTATTCTGTAAACTACCTAAGCCCGATTTAACTGTAGAAATAGTTCCATTTGGTGTATTAGGCGTTTACTATGATTGCCATGGTAAAAAGCTCTATGCAGCCAGTGTTTCTGGTAGCACCCGCGATGAAGAAAAAGGGGTTATTTATGTAATTGATATTAATACCGCCAAAGTTGTTGATCTGCTAAAGGGCTACGATGCTGCTGGTGTTTTTGTAGGCGGCACAACAGGAGAAAAAAGGCTTTACTTTGGTAGCACCCGAAAACCAGATATTTATTCTGTTGAACTAAAAAAAGATGGAACTTTTAAAAACAATAAAATAAAAAAAGAATTAACACTTGATCAACTTGGACCAAGAGGAAATGATAAGGCCAGAAGAATCAGATACGACAATGCGGGTAATTTAATTATTCATGGCGTTGAGTTTAACTACAGTTTAGCAGCTCAATCAAACAAGCCAGAAACCGGTTATCAGTTTAATTATAATGAACAAGAAAAGAAATGGGATTTTGTAAAACTGCTTAACTAAGAGCTTCGTTTTTTACCCGTTGACCTCACAAAATTTACTACTAAAGAAATAGCTTTACTTATCAAAAAAGCTGCTCCATATCTTTGCGTAAATTTTAATTATGTTTATTAAACAATTATATACAGGCTGTTTAAGCGAAGCTGCTTACTATATCGAATCTAATGGTATTGCTGCTGTTATTGATCCTTTAAGAGATATTGATGAGTATTTACAATTGGCAACCTCAAGAAATGCAACAATAAAATATATTTTCGAAACACATTTTCATGCCGATTTTGTTAGTGGGCATTTAGATCTTGCAACAGCAACAGGAGCTTCAATAATTTACGGTCCTAATGCACAAGCAGGCTTTAAAGTTACAGTTGCAACAGATGGAGAAATATTTAATATTGGAGATATTTCAATAGAAGTGTTATATACTCCCGGACACACATTAGAAAGTACTTGCTATTTATTAAAAGATGAAAACAAAAAAGATTATTGCGTTTTCACTGGCGATACATTATTTGTGGGTGATGTTGGCCGCCCAGACCTTGCCCAAAAGGCAGAAATTCTTACTATGCAGGATTTAGCCGGAATGCTATATGAAAGTTTACAAGCTAAAATTATTCCGCTGGCAGATGATGTAATCATGTATCCGGCTCATGGTGCAGGAAGTAGTTGTGGTAAAAATTTAGGCAAAGAGACTTTTAGTACCATTAGCGAACAAAAGCAAACAAATTACGCATTAAACCAGGCTACCAAAGAAGATTTTATAAAAGCTGTTACAGAAGGATTGGCAGCACCGCCCAATTATTTTCCTATCAACGCAAAAATTAATAAAGAGGGTTACGAAAGTTTAAATACTGTTTTAGAACAGGGTTTAACCCCACTGTCTATATTAGACTTTAAAGCAAAAATGAAAGATGAAAATACTTTTATTTTAGATACCAGAAACGCCACTGTTTTTACGCAAGGTTTTGTACCAACAAGCATATCTATAGGACTTGAAGGAAGATTTGCAGAATGGGCGGGAAGTCTTTTACCATTTGATAAAACAATTTTACTTGTTACAGAAATAGGCAAAGAAAAAGAAACAGTTGTGCGATTGGCACGAGTGGGTTTTGAAAAATTTGCAGGGTATCTTAATGGTAGTTTCGAAGCCTGGCAAACTGCTGGTGAAACGGTTGATTTAATTATTGATGTTGAAGCAGATGAACTTGCCATGGATTTGCCTTTTGATGAAAAGGCCGTTATTATCGATGTAAGAAAAGAAACCGAGTTTGCCGATGGGCATATTGCCGAAGCTTTAAATTTTCCGCTGTTAGATTTAATCGACCCGGCAAGTATGGCTGATTTTGAAGACAATCAGAATATTTATGTGCATTGTGCCGGTGGATACAGAAGTGTAATAGCTGCAAGTTTGCTTAAACAACAAGGCATTCATAACTTACGCAATGTTTTAGGTGGGTGGAATAGCATTAAAGAACTTAATGACAAGTTTAAGATTGAGAAAAGTGTTGAAGTGTTGAATTAAGATTCTCAACATAAAAGTTTTAGAAAAGAAAAGTCAGTATTCTCAGATACTGACTTTTTTTATGGCATATCATTAAATATTTTGCCAATTAAGTCACACCATTACATTTGCAATGAATTTGGTTTTTCTACTTCACGTAGAAAATTAAAAGGGAATCTTGTTTAAATCAAGAACTATCCCCGTAGCTGTAAAGCAGAATCGTAAGGTTCAACTTCAATAAAACCACTGTTAAAAACGGGAAGGTGAAGTGAATGCTAAGTCAGAAGACCTGCCAAGTTTATCAATCATTTCAAGGCTTTCGGGCGAAAAGCAAGGAATTTAATAGCCACAAGAATAGCTAATTATCTTTCTTTTAATTTCCTCAAAGCTTATTGTTTCATTTTAAAAAAAACAACAATGAGCAAAAAAATTGTAACGCTTATTGCAATTGCTGCATCTATGAATGCAGCTGCACAAAAAGACACATCAAGGGCGACGAATCTTGATGAAGTGGTTATTACCGCAACAAAGTTTCCTATTAAAACATCTGCAACAGGAAAAGTAATTACTGTAATTACGCAACAACAATTAGAGCAAAGTGGCGGTAAAGACTTATCGCAAATACTAACTGAACAAACAGGTGTTTTTATAGGTGGTTCTAACAGCAATCCTGGAAAAGACAAAAGTATTTACTTACGCGGTGCTGCTGTAGAGTATACTTTAATTACTATAGATGGTGTGCCTGTATATGATCCAAGTGGTATTGGTAGCAACTTTGATATCAGAAATCTTGATATTAATTTAATTGAAAGAATTGAAATTTTAAAAGGCGGGCAATCTACTTTATATGGTAGTGATGCTGTTGCTGGTGTTATTAATATTATCACCAAAAAAGCAAGTGGTAAAAATGACATCAATATACATGGATTACTAAGTTATGGTAGTAATAATGCATTAAAAGCAAATGCTGGCGTATCTGGAAAAACAAGTGGCATTGATTATAATTTTGGTTATAGCTATTTAAAAACTGATGGTATTAATGAAGCCATAACTGCCACACCCAATGCAGATAAAGATGGATATAAACAGCAATCATTTCAAGCAAATTTTGGTTTTCATCCCACAAAAAATATTAGCGTTAAACCCTATATGCGTTACAATTATATCAAAGGCAGCATAGATCAGGGGGCATTTACAGATGAATTGGATTATACCTATACCCAAAAAAGTTTTCAAACTGGGGTTAAAAACGAGCTCACTTTTGGCAAAACAAAACTTAATGTTCTTTATAACTTTAATAAAATAGAAAGGGTATATATTGATGATTCTACCTTAAGCCAAAATGGATTTGATGCCTACTCAAAAGGTAACTACACCGGCAACGAACATTTTGCAGATGCGTATGCAAATTTTGAATTAAGCAAATCTACCAAACTTACTGTTGGTGCAGATTTCAGAACCTCAAAAACAAATCAGGATTATTTATCTATTGGATATTTTGGGCCATATAAATCCAGTTACAGCAGCGATAGTTTGAAGCAACATCAAACAAGTGTTTATGCTGCACTAAATTATTCTAATAACAAGAATTTTAATATTGAAATTGGAGGAAGGTATAATAATCATTCTACCTATGGTGGCAATGGTGTTTTCAACATCAATCCATCTTATCAAATTGATGAGGATATTAAAGTTTTTGCTAATGTTTCCTCTGCATATCGCACACCAAGTTTATATCAATTGTATAGCGAATATGGCAATAAAAATTTAAAACCCGAAGTTGCCTTAAGCACAGAGTTGGGTTTGCAACATTATTTCGAAGATAAAAAAATTAAAATGCAATTAGTAGTATTTTCTAGAAGCATTAAAGATGTGATTTTCTTTTATTTCAACAGCACTACATTTCAATCGCAATATATCAATCAAGATAAACAGAACGATTTAGGATTAGAGTTTGAAGCATCATTTCAAATTGCTAAAAACATTTCTTTAAAAACATTTTATACTTATATAGATGGAAGTATTAGTACCATTAACAGTGCAGGAAAAGATACGAGTTATAACAATCTTTTACGCAGACCCAAACATAGCTTGGGTTTAAATGTATCGGCAAAAATTACTGATAGATTATTTGTAAGTGCCAACTATAATTGGTTTAGCCAAAGACGAGATGCTTACTATAACAGTAGTACTTTTAATACAGACTATGTTACATTAGCTGATTATGGTTTATTGGATATTTATGCAGAATACAGTTTCTTTAAAAACAAATTAAAAGTATTTGCCAATGCCAGAAATATTGCCAATATTAAATACACAGAAATTAGCGGGTTTAATACACTTGGCTTTAACGCTTATGGAGGTGTAAGGTTTAATTTATAAAAACACACTTTATCCTTTAAATAATAAGCCCCGAAGAAAATTCTTCGGGGCTTATTATTATAATTAATTCGTTGAGAGATTAAAACACATAACCTACTCTAATAGCAAATTCATAATTGAATAAAGTTTTACTGTATTGAATCATTCCATCAAGAGGATGGGTTTTGTCAACATTATAATCATAAGTTGCACCATATTTTTCACCAGAAACTTTTCTTAATCCAATGGCAGAAGAATACTCAATAGAAAAATGACCATTAATACCTTGATGACCATAGTGTATCATAAAATCTGTAATTTTTTCCGATTCATTTTGTGGAGCCCCTGTAAAAATAATGTTGCTATATGCAGTTGTTGTATATACTGCTTTTGGCGTTGAAAACTTATAATTATAATTACTATACGAAAATCCAACATAGCTCCCATCTAAAGCATCGTCATCTAAGTAAAATTTAGGTTGAATAGAAAACATTGTTCCCATTTCTGCTTTTCTTCTTTCAAAATTATAAATATCTTCTGCATAATCAGAGTTAGATGATTTATCTGCCCAAGGTAAATTACTTGAAGACGAAGAACCATCACTAGCAATTTGAGATGCTTTTGCAAACAACGTTCTAATATAGTTTTGGGCAGTTAACCCAGCACTCAATTGCACACTAATGCTAGATGTTAATTTTCTTTCGTAAATCAAAGGAATTTGACCAACAAAAATACCAGTTGGTGCCACTTTAATAATGTTGTTTTGGGGAGCAGCTTTTCGCTTGGTCGTCTTACTTGTTTTACTTCTATCTCCTGCAAAAATAATCGTAACTGTAGAGTCGGATTTTTGTGCTTTTGAAACAAAAGTTGTTACTGAGAAGCTTAAAAGCAATGCAGTTCTCAAGAAATTTTTAATCATAATACTAGTTTTGATTTTAAAAAATTGTTTATTAAATATTTAAAAAGCATAGCCAACTCTTAAAGCAAATTCAAGGTTTAATAAACCTTGTTCTCTGTAAGTGGCAATACCATCATGAAAACTACTATTGTTGTAGTCTACTGTAGCAACATATTTATTGCCTTCAACCCTGCGAATACCAGCAGCCATAGAAACTTCGAATATAATATGATTGTTGCTGATATTTTGGTAGCCAAGATGCAGCATATAATCATTTATTGATTCTGATTCATTTTGAAGTTCTCCTTTCGGCACATAAGAGCCAACCCCATTAGGTTGTATATACCTAGGCGTTGAAAATTTATAGTTGTAATGATCCAGAGAAAACCCCAGATAAAATCCTTCGGGTGCTTCTTCATTAAAATAAAACTTTGGTTGAATGGTGTACATTGTACCAGTTTGGGGTTGTCGTACATCAAACTTATAAATGTCATCCGTCATATCACTACCTGTTACATTAGCTGGCCAAGGAAATGTTATATTGAGTGCATTAGTATTTCTTTTAAAAATACCACGAATGAAATTTCGATTTGTTAAACCCACAGAAGCTTGAATACTTAAATTATCCAATAATTTTCTTTCATAAATGATAGGAATAGCACCAATAAAAAATCCAGTAGGTGCTACTTTAAGTATATTAAATTTGGGAATTTTCTTAACTTTTTCCTCTTTAGGTTTTGAGTTTGAATGATTGCCTGTAAAAATAATTGTAACTGTTGAATCATTTTGTTGTGCCTGACCCGCAAAGCAGATTGTAACGCCTACAATAACAATAATATTTTTCAAGAAATCCCTAAGCATTTTTCAGTTTGTTGCGAAAATATATTTTATTTGTACCCAACCAAAAAAAAAGTAAATGAAAAAACTAATTGTTGCACTATCATTTCTTACTTGTTACTTAACAGCAACAGCTCAAAAAGCTACAATTGTTTGGGGACAAGAAAGTAAGAAAGAAACAAGTTTTGGAAGTCTTGTTATGGGATCTAACGGTGAAATTATTAAGCTATCATACGAGTACAAGGGAGGTGGAATGTTTGGAGGTAGACAGACCGTCACTCCTATTCTTACAAGGTATGATAATAGATTTAATGAAGTAAAGTCTAACAGCTTTGTTGTGGATGAGAAAGGCATTAGAATGAGTGGCATTTTACGCATTAAAAACTTAATTTATTTAATGAGTAATAAGTATGATAAAGACAGCAAAAGCACATCATATTTCGCTCAGGCAATAAATGTAACGTCATTAAATACCGAAGGCCCGGTTATTAACTTTGGTTCTTTTGATGCTGCTGGTGGAGGTTTTTTTAGTGGTACGACTGAATCAACTGTAAAATTTATTCAATCTAAAGATAGCTCAAAACTTCTTGTATTTGCAATGACTCCATATAATAAAAAAGAGAACGAAAAATATTATATGGCAGTGTATGACGATAACATGAAAAAACTATGGGAGAAAACAGTTGAACTTCCTTACTTAGACAAATTCGTAATGATGTATGACTACTTTGTAACAAATAAAGGAGAAGTAGGTGTACTATTTAAACATTATGACCAAGAAGTAAAAAAAGAAGCTGTTAGAGTAGATGGAGCCAAAGTTCCTGCTTATAAAACCAAATTAATTATTTACAATAACACCAGTGCAAAAGCACCAGAAATGATATTTAATTTGAATAATAAGTTTATTCATAATATTGATTTAACAACAGACGCAAGCGACAACCTAACCTTATTTGGAACATATAAGGAAAAAGAAAGTGGACACATAAATGGTTATTTTATATCATCAATTGATACAAAATCAAACG
>CANGOT010000034.1 GCA_947455425.1 Chitinophagaceae bacterium
AACTACTATCGCTGGAACATTTTCTATGAAAGGATTACCCAACATCGATAAAACTCTTATTGGATTTAACGATGGAACTATTAAAACAAATCATCAGGATTTAAGTGCTATCATCCCATCACTAAAAAACATAACGACTCCTAATTTAGATGCCCTTGGAATTATACTTTTTAGAGGCAATTTTAACGGTACAATTAGTAAGTTTAATACAAATGGCACATTAGAAACAGCTTTAGGAAATATGTCAACAAATCTATCAATGCAACTGCCTGCAAAAAAAGATGCTTTGTATAGTGGCCAACTTGATATTAATAAATTTAACCTGGGAAAATTTTTAAATGAAGATAAACTTGGAATAGTTGATTTTAAAGGGAATTTTGATGGTAGTAGTTTTGATGTTGCGAGATTAAAGACTAAGTTTCAAGGTAATTTTAACAGCTTAGAATACAATGGATATACTTATACAAATATCGTTACTAATAGTACTTTTCAAAATAAATATTTTAATGGTGAGTTAAAAATAAATGATCCAAATTTTAATTTGAATGGACAGGTTGAAGCTGATTTTTCTAAAAACCAACCTAGCTTTAATATTCTTGCAGATATTACAAAAAGTAATTTACACACGCTAAATTTTGCAAAAGATGAGTTACATTTAACAGGTCTTTTAGACGTCAATTTTGCAGGTAGCAACATTGACAATTTTCTAGGAACAGCAAAATTTTTAAACGCGACCATAGTCAATAAAAATGGCAAATTAAACTTCGACTCACTAACGCTTACTTCTAGTTACATTGATTCTTCTAAGACAAAATATTTGCATTTTGCTGCAAACGACTTTACTGCTAATGTTACAGGAGATTTCAAAATTTTAGATTTACCCAATACTTTTCAATCTTTCTTGCACAACTATTACCCTTCTTACATTGCTGCTCCTACAAGCATTGCACAGAATCAAAAGTTTTCTGTTGATATTAATACAAGATACATTGAGCCATATCTTCAGTTATTTGACAAAAATTTTCGGGGATTTAATGATGCTACTTTAACAGGTGCAATTGATACAAAAAATAATATTTTTAATCTGGGCATTAACTTGCCATATGGAAAATATAAAAACTATGTAATAACTGATGCACAAATTGACGGTAAAGGCAACAGAGATACTTTAAAATTAGACGGTAACGTAACTAATTTTCAAGTGAGTGACAGTTTAAGTTTCCCGAATACAAATTTATCAATTATATCTAGTAAAGATTTATCGGATATTGCTCTAAAGACCCGAGCTAGTAATACTTTAAATGAAGCAGATTTGAATGCAGTGGTAGCAACTTCGCCCAATGGAATAAAAATAAAATTCAATCCTTCATCTTTTATCTTAAACGAAAAGAAATGGAATTTAGATAAGGAAGGAGAAATAAACCTATCTAAACACTTAACAGAAGCCAAAAACGTAAAGTTTGTTCAAGGTTTTCAGGAAATTACTTTAGAAACATTACCTGATGATGGTGGCAATACCAGCTATCTTGATCTCAAACTAAAAGATGTAGTTGCAGGAGACATTACTTCCTTATTTTTAAAAAATATGCGAATTGAGGGAATTGCAAATGGTACTATTCATGTGGATGATATTTTTGGAAAAATGAATGCAAATGCAGATTTAAAGGTCGATCAACTTAGAGTCGACGACGATTCAATTGGCGTGGCATACATCAAGTCTAACTATAATACTAAAACAGGAATTGTATCAACAAACATTGTATCACCCAACAGCAATTACGATTTTACAATCAATGGCTTTATTAATGTAAAAGATAGTAGCACCATGCCTATTAATAGTGTGATGGACTTTAATAAAACTAAAATAGACTTTGTGCAGAAGCTTATTGGTAATGATGTTTTTTCAAATATTACTGGCTTTGCAACAGGCAAGCTAGCTATAACTGGCAAAGCTTCGGAGCTAAATTTAGCAGGAAAAATAAGACTGCAAGATGCAGGAATGAAGGTAAATTATACTCAAGTATACTACAAAATAGATTCTGCAGATATTACTTTTGAAGAAGATGGAATTGATTTTGGTGAGTTTAAAATTAAAGATACGCTTGGTAACATAGGTACTGTACAAGGCAAACTTTATGAAAAGAATTTTAATAGAATGGAATTCGATTTTGACCTGTTTACAAACAGGCTTTTGTTAATGAATACTAAAGCAATTGATAACAAACAATTTTATGGAAATGCCACCGGAAAGGCAACTTTAAGTTTTAAAGGGCCGCAAGAAAATTGCAAGATGATTCTCTCAGGAGAAGCCACAGATGCCTCTCATATCACACTACCAAACAGCAGTAATAGAGAAACAAGCGATGCTGATTTTATTGTATTCAAGCCAATAGGTGAAGAAATTATCGATGTGAAAAAACAGAGTAATTTCAATATCTCTGTAGACCTTGATTTAATGGCTAATAATATGGTTGATATTGATGTTGTATTAGATGATCAAAAGGGCGATGTTATAAAAGCAAAAGGAAATGGCAGAATTAAAATAAAGGTGGGTACTAATGAAAAATTAGATATGCGTGGCAAGTATAATATTGAAGCGGGTAGTTACAATTTCGATTTCCAATCTATTATTAGAAAGCCATTTGTACTCAGCAATAGCACTTATAATTATATTGAATGGAATGGCGACCCAACCGATGCAAATATTCATATAGATGCAATGTACGAAGCAAAAAGTGTGAGTATTAAAGATCTTATTGCTGGCACACAAGGAGCGTTTAGTAGCACCAGTTCTAGTTATAGAGATGATGTGTATGTTATAGCTACTTTAACAGGCAGATTAACTAAACCCGATATTAAATTTCATTTCGATTTCCCTGCGAATAGCCCGATTAAAAACGATGATACTTTTGATAGGTTTAGAAGAAAAATAGAAAGCGATGAAAACGAAATGTTAAAGCAAGTTACCTATTTAATTGTTTTTAATTCTTTCGCACCATATGGCGAAACCAATGCTGCTACTACCAACTTCTCATCTATTGGGTTAAATAGTATATCTTCTCTTATCACAAAACAAATCAACAAACAATTTACTAATCTCTTATACAAACTAACAAAAGATAAAAGTCTTGTGTTTGATTTAGCTTCTTCAGTTTATAGTAGTAGTGATTTATTTTCTCAAGGTAACGTTAGTGCAAGCTCTATTGACAGGGGGAATGTTAAATTTAAAATTGGAAAGAGCTTTTTTAATGATAAAGTAAAATTTACTTTTGGTAGTGATTTCGAGTTTGGATATGGCACTCAAACATCCACACAAACCGGCAATTTTCAATGGCTACCTGACTGGAATGTTGAATGGAGTCTAAATGCTGAGAAGAATATTTTATTACTTCTTTTCAGTAAAAATAGTTTAGATATTAGTGGCAATACTTTAGGAAGAAGGACACGACAAGGAATTGGTATTACTTACAAAAAAGATTTCAATAAAAGCCCTTTTGAGAAAAAAAATAATGATGTGCAGTTTAAAAAATAATATTGGACAATCAAGCCATAATTTTTACTACAAGCTCCTTCATCAAATCTGCATCAGAATTATTACTACTAGTGTTAATACCCACACTTTTCAAATTATAGTGATGTAACAGTAACAGAATTTTTTCTATACCTGCGTATTGATAATTTTTTACTGCAGCCATATAATCTTTAATAAAGTAAGGGTTGATGCCAATTTGTGCTGCAATTTCTTTTTCATTAGTTGATGTTGCAGAAAATATAGTATAGGCTTTACTAAAGAAACTATACAATGAGGGAAGTATTAATTGTATTGGACCAGCTTTGGGATTTTTTTCAAAATACTGAATAATTTTTAGTGCTTTGGGTAAATTTTTTTTACCAATCGCATCTTGTAATTCAAACACATTGTATTCTTTACTAACTCCAATATAATTCTCAATATCATCTTCGGAAATATTTTTTCTATTACCGAGATTTACAGCAAGTTTTTCTACTTCATTTTTTATTCTACTTAAATCATTGCCTATATTGTCTACAATCATTGCAACAGATTTTGGATTAATAGATAAACCATGCTGCAGCACCATTCCATTTACCCATTCGGGCAACTGGTTATCATACATTTTTTTTGTAGTGAGTAATTCACCTTTTGCTTTAATGGTCTTAACTATTTTCTTTCTTGCATCTAGTTTTTTTTCTTTATAACTAACTACCAAAACAGTTGATGACAGAGGATTCTCGAAGTAAGGATCTAGCTTTTCTAAATCTGTATCTTTCATTTGTTGTGCTTCCTTCAGCAGTACAACTTGCCTTTCTGCAAACATCGGATAACGTTTACAAGCATTCATTACATCGGCCCAATTTGCATCTTTACCATAAAAAACAGATAAATTAAAACTAGCCTCACTTTCCGAAAGCAGGTGATGTTCTGCAAAGTTCATAACTTCATCTATAAAAAAAGGTTCTTCACCCTCCAGCCAGTAGTAGGGTTTAAAGTTTTTCTTTTTAAAATCGGTAATAATTTTTTCGGCACTCATTAAGCAAATGTAAGTAGCAAGAGAATTATTTTAATGCAATAAACTTTTTCCAATCTTCAAGCATCTGTCCTTTTAATACTCTTGGAAATTTATGCTGTCCCCCTACTTTACCTTTACTTTCCATAAACTTCATAAAAGTGCTTTCGGGTAATACTGTAACAAAAATATCTTTCAATGCCGATTTTCTCTCAACAGCATAGTCATCATTCAACTCTTTCAGTGCATTATCAATATTAATTTTTAGCTCATTCGTATCAACTTGGTCATCACAGGCAATATACCAATGATGAGCAAAAAAGTTATTATATGGCTCTCCAGCTACTGTGAATTCAGGCAATGAGAGATTTTGTTTTTCTCCAGCTATATGCAAAGCATTATTCATATTATCTACACTCAAATGCTCACCCACTAAACTTAAAAAATGTTTTGTTCTTCCTGTAATAATAATTTCACACTCATCCTTATCAACAAACCTAATTGTGTCGCCTATCAAATAACGCCAGGCACCTGCAGAAGTACTAATAAGTAAGGCATAATCTTTTCTCTCTTCTACCTCATGTAACATTAAGGGTTGAATATTGGGAAGCATATTTCCATCGCTATCAAAATGATCATCATCGAATGGAACGAATTCTAAAAAAATATGCTGATTACTTACCAACTTCATTCCCCTGCTATTTTGTTTATCTTGATAAGCAATAAAGCCCTCACTTGCTAAATATGTTTCAATATAAGTAATAGGCTTACCAAGCAGTTTTTCAAAGCCTTTTTTGTATGGCTCAAAACTTACTCCACCATGAACAAAAAAATCCAGATTGGGCCATATTTCGTGTATATTATTTAGTTGATATTTTTCTATAACCATTTCCATACACATTTGCACCCATGCAGGCACACCAACAATGAAACCTATATCCCATTTAGGAGCTTTTTCTACAATATCTTTTAGTTTTTTATTCCAGTCTTTTTCTTTTGCAATTCTTTTTCCGGGTTTGTAAAATGGCTGAAACCAAAAGGGAGATTTTTTAACAGTGATACCACTTAAATCTCCAGCAAAATATCCGGCATTTTTTTGTAAATCTGTACTACCACCCAGGGTGAGCCAACCACGACTAGCAGAACTTAAAGGAACATCGCTATAATTTCTAAGACTTAACAATTGCTTTACCATCACAATTTTATTGCCTTTTAACAAGTCGTTAGTTATGGGGATATATTTACTCGCAGCTTCGGATGTGCCGGATGATAGTGCATAGTATTTTATTTTGCCTGGCCAACACACGTCGCTAACACCATCTAGTGTTTTATGCCACCAGTCTTTATATATAGAACTATAGTTGTAGATAGGAACTAGTTCCTGAAATTTTTTTCCAGGATGTTTTGCCAATAAAATTTCATCGAATTTATATTCTTGTCCAAACTGTGTAAATCTTGCTTTTCGTAACAATTTTCTTAATACACGTAGTTGTTGTCTACGAATATTATTGCTAGGAAGCCTTAACGCTTTTGCAATTGTTTTAGGAATTTTAAAATCAATAATCGCCATTGTTCACGAGGGTTGTTGCTGCGAAGCTAACGATTTGAAAGTGTATTTCAATATTTTAGAAAAATGCCATCTTATCAACCCTTTAATAAAAATTACTTTTCTTTCAAAAGCATTATTTTTTGAGATGGAAAACTAACATCATCGCTTAAAATACTAAGGGTATATAATCCATTGTTAAGTGTAGAAATATTGTCAGACAAGTTAAAAGTATATTTATTACTTCCGAGCTTTGTTTTAACGAAAACTGTTTTAACAACTTTTCCTGTTGCATTCTCGGTGATATTTATTTGCAAAGCATTCACACTCGCACTATACAATTCTAGGTTTATTTTCCCTTGTGTTGGATTTGGAAATACACTAAAACCTTTTTTCTCTGCTATTGAAAAATCTACAACTACTGGCTTACTCAAAATAACAACATCGTTATTTGTAGTTGATGCAATTCTATAATAGTTTGTGCCTCTAACTGGTTTGCTTTCATCATCAACAACGTAACTATTTGTCTTGTTGTTATTTACTGCATTCACGGTAGCAATATTTTCATAATCAATGTTATTGATGGAATGTTGAACAGTATGAAATTGCAAAGCATTCTCTGCTTCCACCTTCCAGTTTACATTAATTTTATTACTAATTTGTGTTGCACTTAATGTAACAATATTTTCTTGTGTTGGAGCATTTATAGGAGTATTGCTTTGAACAACTAAACTAAATCTTGCTGAATTATTTATTATGTTAGCAGTATTGAAATAATACCAAATTGTTTTGCCTACTACTGCCCTGGTTTGACTATTTAAACTACTATCGTTAAGAACTATTTGTTTAACAATTGTATCGCCAGAAATAAACTTAACTTCAGCAGCATATTGTGCTGTGTCGTATAAATCAGAAATATAAATGCTTAATGAATCGTTTCCATGAACAAAAGGTCTTGCCTCAATCGACAAAATATCATTGCCATTTTTAAAGCCAATGTTTTCTTTAGCATTCATGATTTTTTTAGAATCGTTTCCATCAACATCTTTACTATAATTATTTCCAAATATTGTTACTGCCCCATCTAATAAAGTTTTACTACTATCTGCATTTATCTTAAATAAATTAATTTCAAGTTTATCGATACTAGTAGCAGTATTACCAAAAGTTGTGAAATTGTTACCGCAATCTGTTTTAGCATTTTCATTAAATGTTAAGTAGCCCGATGGGTTTGAAATACCTACCAACATTGCTTGCCCACTCTGCAATACCCTATCTTTTACAGAACAACCAGCAGGTGTAATAATCCAGTTATCATTGCCTTTGTTACTTATTGTAACATATGCTCCATTTGTATTAAGTGTAGCATCGTATAAATAAAAATTACCATTTAATCCTTGAGAACTTAATAATGATAGATCAATTGGAGAAGGATATGGATTGCCAACAAACAAATAATTCCCATTCTTTTTGCCTGAAAAATTAATTGTTTGATTGCCAGTTTGCAAAAAACCAGAAGAGCTGAATGTTACCTCTCCACTTGAATATGCTTCACTTATTGATTTGTCTCCTCTAACAAAAATAAAGTAAGGCGTGTTTGAAAAAGTTGCACTATTACTAACAATATAATTACTGTATGTGTTAGAAACACTGTTCCATTTTTGATTGATATCATCCCATGAATTCAAACTATAGTAAGGACTTATATAGTCTAGTCCAACACCAGCAGGTCCTGTAATATTTGTAAACTTTTTCCAGGTGCTATTGATATTATATTCTGAGTTATTTCCGTTAGAAGTTAATGGTACTGTAACAAAACGCCACGCTCTTTTATTTTGAAAATATCTTTCAACAGTTACTTTACCACAAATACTACCTATATTGCCATTTGTGTTTACTTTATCGAGCCTAGCAGTTTTCTTTGCTGTACTTCGTAGAATTAGCATATTGGCTGTACAAAAAGCTCCTTTTTTTAATGTCAAAACTGTGTATACACTTATACTGTCTGTTGAGCTATTTGCAACATCAACTCCAGCATCATTATTTATTATAAGATTATTAACTTGCACTTTACCGCTAACAATTTGCTTATTACTACCGTTGAATTCAATGGTGGATATTTGTGCATCTAAGCTTCCAAAACAAACTAAATTACCGATAAGTTTTAAATTGGAGTTATTTACAGAAAAAACAGCACCCGCTTGAATTGTGAGGTTTTTTATACAGAAATTAGAATCATTTAAAATCGGATTGTGGGGTGTATTTGCAGCAATTAAAATATCAGAACTAGTAGTGGGATAACTACATTGCCAATTAGCACTATCATAGAAGTTATTGCTAAAAGTTCCAGTCCATAAAGACTCATTTTTGACAACAATATTACGTGAGTATGCATACACGTTTGTACCAGCAAAAACTTTCAGTGATATAGTGTAAACTCCTTTACTTGAATAGTGTTTTGTTGGAGCAAACAGTTTAGAAGTAGTATTATCACCAAAGTCCCACAAATAGCTAATGTTGCAAGATTTCGAAGATAAATTTGTAAAAGTAAAATTGTTATTTATTAAACATTGTGTATCAGAATTAACTGAAAAAAATGAGGTAATATTATTAAATGCTTGTGAAGAAACAGCTATAGGTTTTGAAACAGTAGAGCTACAGCCTAAAGAATCAATTGTAGTTAATTTAACCAAATAATTACCTGCAAAAAATTGATGTTTTGGGTTCGTTGAAATCGCAGAACATCCATCTCCAAAATCCCAAAAATATTGTGTGTTTAAACCAATTCCTGTTGTTTGATTTGAAAAAATATATGTAGTGCTATCATTCAGCTTAATACCATCAAATGCAGCATTAACAATATTTCCTACAGTTATTCTTTTCTCTGTTGTGTAAGTAACACCGGATTTTATAACATTTAATTTTACAGTATATATACCCGCATTAGTGTATGATTTATTAGCATTGATTGAGTAAGAAGTTGTTCCATCACCAAACTCCCAATAAGAAGTTTGAGATTGAGATAAGTTGGTATGATTCGTGAAAATAAAATTATTCCCACTAATACATTGGTTTGATTTATTAATGGAGAATTTGGGCTCAATGACATTTGAATCATAACTAACAATATTCACAGTGTAGTTTTTATAAGTAGTGCATCCCAGATCGCTTATTACACTCAACACAACCGGGTATATTCCATCGGTTTTATACGTATGAGTTGGATTTATAAGTGTGGATGAAGTTGTATCGCCAAAATCCCAGAAATAGCTCATATTGCCAGATGCGATTGTTGAACTGCTGATAAATGTATAAGATTTGCCACTATAAGTTCCTTGCAATGAAATGCTTGATATTACAGGCTCTGCACCAACAATTACTTGCTTAGAAAAGTAATAACTTATATTATTTTTTGTTGCTATAAGATTGATAGTAAAATTACCAGTTTGGTTATATGTTTTAACAACATTAGTAGCAGTATCAAAAGTGTTATCTCCAAAGTCCCACCTGTAGGAAATATTATCCCCTTGAGTAATATTGGTAAGCACAAAACTGTTACCACTCATACATTGCATCGGTTTGTTCACTAAAAAATTAGGAACAACATTTTGGGCATTTAGGCTGGTAGCACTTAAATAGAAAATGCATAAGCTCATAAATACAAATCGCCACGATTTATCGTAGCGAATATTGGCGTTTGTGATCATTGTCAGAGAATTTTTAGAGCCTTTCTCTGGATATAGTTTATAAGCTTCTCAGCAGGTATAGGAAAATAATAATACTTAAACGATCACACAATGAAAATATTGTAACTCCCTAAAAATAAAAAGGTTGGCAACTCGAATTGCCAACCTTTTAACACAAAATTTATAATGAATTTATTTTGTTAAATGCTTTCGCTGAGTTGTATATAAAATGATAAATATGATTGGGAACGCAATAAATGCAAGCTTCCAGCCACTAAATAAAATAGTTCCAATAAATATGAAAGACGTAATAATTGGCAAAATCTCGCCTATTAACCAAAGGTAATATCCTTGCATTTTTCTGTTTCTCATCTGAATAGCTCCTGCTAAACACAATCCAAAACCAAGCATATTTAAAATAACTATAGGTAGTTTATTCGCTGCCATTGTTTTTTTCATTTCAAGCATCTCAGGAGTCATCATATTTCTAACAAACTCGGGGGCTTTTTGGAAATTAGGATCTGACATTGCTTTTTCCATTTCTCTAACTCCCGACTCTGCCGTTAGAAAAGTATAAACATCTCCAATAATGCCCATAGCACAGGCAATAAAAGTTAAAATGGTTAATACATTTAGCATACTAGGAAGTTTTTTTTCTTCCATTTCGTTTAAAAAATCTTGTTGTTCCATGTTTGTTGTTTTTGATTGAGTGATAAATATAATGGTAATTTTAATTCACAAAATTTTGTTTAAGCTTTTTCAAAACTTAAATGCCATTTGATTTTTTTATTCTCTTTGACTTCTTCTAGGTTAAAGAATAAAAGTGTGTTGTATTTTCCAGCAGACCAGGTATCTATAAAATTATCATAATACTTGCTACCAGGATTGCCACTTTGCCCACCTGGATAAACACCATAGGCTTCAATATCATCTGTTAAATGCACAATCATTCTCCAACTTGGCCCATGATTTTCTTTTGTAGCATTAATACAAAAACCACTACCACTTGTTGCAATGTGCATTTTACTTAGTTGAGGTAATTTAGTAGCGTGCAACACAGCCGTCTCTCGATGTTTTCCCCAAGTAAGTTTATTATTTTTTTCAAGGGATATTAATTCTTTTTTAACGTTATCAAAAGATGAGTTAACAAGATCTCTTAAACTCTCTTTCTGTGTAGTCATGATATTATCAATATATTTAAAAGTGCTATCGTGAAGTAAATTATCAATCGTTGCACTTGTTAATCTTGAAGGCAGATCCAAACGACTTTGTTGAAATTCATCTTCATAAATCTGTTTGTCTAATTCGTACCATAAAAGACTAAAAACAGTTGCACCTTTTTCGTCGTAGGTATCATTCAAATTCCAATCTTTCAGCAATTCAAGATACTTTTTTCCATCTTTATCCAAACGATTTTCATCGATATATTTTAAAAACAATGGACGGGCAATTTCTGCAAAAACATTGTAATTATCAGTTTGCATTTCTTTCATATCATCCACACTAATATTGTTTAATGCAGCTAATTTTCTATTAATAATAAAGCCACGGTATGGAGGAAAGTTACCTGATCTTCCCAAATAATATGGATAAGTTGAATCTACTGCATACTGATTAGCACTGCTAACAAAACCTCTTGCAGGGCTGTGTTGATGAGGGTTTTCGTTGAATGGTATAACACCTTGCCACATAAAAGTGGAGTCTTCACCTTTCATTAAAAAGTCGCCTTGTTGTTTCCATTTCGCAATAAATTTTCCTTGCTGTGTAATAGCTACATCGCCGGTTTTAGCAGCAAAAACGAAGTTTTGTCCAGGGCATTGGTAACTACTAATGGCAGCCATATAGTCGTTGTAGTTCTTTGCTGCATTTAGTTTCATAAAAGTTGAAAGTTCGTTGCTAGGGTCGTGTGCAGTCCACCTGACAGCAATATACTTTCCATCTTTATTTCGGTTCTGATATTTTTTATCGTACATCACTACACCCAAATCTGTAATAGCAATTTTTTCAACAACACTATCTTTTCCGCCTTTTATTTTAATGACTTCTTTTCTAATAGTGGCTTGTTCCCAATGATTATTGAACCAGTATTCTTTCATCGTAGAGTCTTTAAAACTCAGCTCAAAATAATCTTTAACATCTCGTCCGGCATTGGTTACTCCCCAGGCAATATTATTATTAAACCCAATTACAACAGAAGGTGCTCCAGGAAAAGTTGCACCATAAACACTATACTCGGGCGTAGTAATTTGCATTTCATACCAAAGCGATGGAAGACTTAAACCAAGATGTGGATCATTACAAAGAATGGGTCTTTTGCTTTTTGTTTTACTGCTATCAACAGCCCAATTATTGCTACCATTATCTATGCTTGGAACCAAAGGACGAGGAACTGTAAACACAGCTCTTTGTTTAAAATACATAGAATCAAGGTTAGCTGGTGTTTTAACATCTACTGAAGGTTTTTCGAATACAGTTCCTTTTGAAACGATTGGATCCATTGAATCCTGTACATTCGTAAACAGCTTCATAAATTCATCATACCCAAAAAACGTTTTTCCGTTGGTGTACTGCAAGTCATCATCTCTTCCTGTTAAGTCGAAACTCATAAGTTTTAAAAACAACGCAGTTTTAAGATTTGTCCATGGCTCTGGCTTGTAATCCATCAACTTGTACTCAAAGGGAATTTGGTTTTGTTTCAGGGAAGAAATATAAGCATTTACGCCAGCAGTGTAAGAGTCTAAACTTTGTTTCATAGCATCATCCTGCTCCATAAACTTTAAACAGTTTTCAGCTCCATACACCATTCCTAATCGTCTGAAAAATTTATCGATACTCAAAGCAGTACTGTCTTTTCCTTGAATTTCACTTAATCTTCCAGCAGCAATGTATGTTTGAAATTCCATTTGCCACAAACGAAATTTTGCGTGCAGATATCCTTGCACATAATAAGCATCATTATTATTGTTTGCATAAATGTGTGGCACCAATCTATCATCAAAATACACGTCAGCTGGTGCTTTCAATCCTTTGAGTTTTAGTTTACCATCAAATGAAATATTTTTATTTTCAGCATTTTGCCAAAACCCTTTTTGTGGCGAGAGAAACAATCCCAGTCGTGGTGTTTTTGTTTTGCCTACAGGCAATTGCATGTTCAGCATACATATCAAAGTAATGGTAACAGATGCAGAAAGAAATAGCCAAAAGAATTTCATAAATAAATTTAAAAAATGAAAGTAAGGGTTTTGGTTTAATGTGTAAAATACTTATAAAAAAAGAGGCTGCTTTTTGTGCAGCCTCTTTATATTCTTTTAAATAAAATATTATTTCATTGTAAAGCTTTCGAGGAATTTAGTCGTGAAATTTCCAGATCTGAAATCTTCGTTTTGCATTAATTGTAAATGAAAAGGAATGGTTGTTTTCACCCCTTCAATAACATACTCA
>CANGOT010000035.1 GCA_947455425.1 Chitinophagaceae bacterium
GGAACAGGTATGGTATATGGAGCTTCTACTAATAGTTTGGGAACAACAGCGGTTTCATTGCCAGTATTTAACTTGATGAACTCAATTTCATCTCCAACCAATTCAAGTTTTACTTCTAATCCAAATGGAACAGCAGGAACGGGAATTGATGTTGCTGTGAATAGTGGTTTTAGTTTTTATAATAGCGTCTATCCTTTATTCAATTCCAGTGCTTCCTTATCTGGAAGATATTATTACGGAGATTTAACATTAACTTTTAGTAGACCTGTAAGCGACCCTGTGTTGCAAATTTCTGGTTTAGGGGGTAATGTAAATTTTGGAGGAACAAACATTCAAGGTTTCTCTTCTGAATTAGAATTACAAACTTCTGGTGTAACTGCAAGTAAGCTTTCAGGTACAACAGAATTTAGTGTTTCATCTAATAAAATATTGAATAGTGCTACCACTTTAAGCAACACTTCAGGAAGTGGTGCTGCAAGTGGCTCAGTTAAAGTAGCAGGAACAAATATTACAACATTAACTTTCAAAGTGTATTTAAGAGGTGATGGTAAAGGAACAGCTTGGGCAAATGCAAACATTAATGCTGGTGATGTGTTTGTTATTGGCGTTTCTATGAACAAGCCTGTTACAGTTAGTGGTAATGTTTATAACGATGTGAATGGCTTAACCGATAACACAGTTAATGGTACAGGAACAAATGCAGCTGGTACGCTATATGCCAACTTAGTTGATGCAAGTAATAAAGTTGTTGCTGCAACAGCAGTTGCAAATGATGGTACATATAGCTTTACTGCAATAAGTGCGGGAGCATATACAGTGGTGCTAAGTACAACACAAGGCACACAAGGAGCAACAGCACCAAGTGCAACATTGTCTGGAGCATATGTTAACACTGGTGAGTATGTAGGAACTGGTGCAGGTAGCGATGGAACAATTAATGGTATCACAGCTATCACTGTTACTACAACAGATGTTACCAATGTGAACTTTGGTATATATAGTTGTCCAACTATTACAAATCCTAGTGCAGCACAAACCATATGTATTGGTCAAAGTGGAAGCAATATAACAGTAAATACTTCAACCAATACTGCAAGCGGAATTAAGTTTGTAAGATTCACTTCAGACCAAATTGCGGGTGCATCACCAACTGCGGCTGAATTAGCTGCAATCTATGCAGGTACTTCAATTTCAACAGTAACACCAACAGGTTCTGCTGCTCCATATACAGCAACCTATACTTGGAATAGTGCAGACTTCCCTAATGCCACAACATCAACAATTACATACTATGTATATGCAATTGTAACTCCTGATCCAGGAACAACATGTCGTCCGGTTCAAGAGATCACAATAGTTGTAAATGCATTGCCTGTAATTGCAAGTATCACAGGAACAACTTCTGTTTGTGTTGGACAAACAACAACATTATCTGATGCAACTGCAAGTGGTGTTTGGAAATCTGTAAGCACAGGTGTTGCTACAATAAGTGCAAGTGGAGTGGTAACAGGTGTTACAGCTGGAACAAGCATCATCAGATATACCGTAACCAATGGTAATGGTTGTAAAGATTCAGTTGCTACAACAGTAACCGTAAATGCATTACCAGTAATTGCAGCTATCACAGGCACAACAAGTGTGTGTGTGGCTAAAACAACTACATTGTCAAGTACAACAACTGGAGGTGTTTGGAAATCAGTAAGCACCGGAGTTGCAACAATCAACTCATCAACAGGAGTTGTAACAGGTGTTACGGCAGGAACATCTATCATCAGATATACAGTAACTAACGGTAATGGTTGTATAGATTCAGTAAGTACAACAGTAACAGTAAATGCATTACCAGTAATAGCAGCAATCACAGGCGGTACAACCATCTGTGTAGCTAAAACAACACAATTGGCAGATGCAACTGCAAGTGGAGTTTGGACATCAGTAAGCACAGGAGTTGCTACAGTAAGTGCAACAGGTTTAGTAACTGGAGTAAGTGCAGGAACAAGTATCATCAGATATACAGTAACTAACGGTAATGGTTGTGTGGATTCAGTTGCTACAACAGTAACAGTAAATGCATTACCAGTAATTGCAGCTATCACAGGTGGTACAACAATATGTGTGGCTAAGACAACACAATTGGCTGATGCAACTGCAAGTGGAGTTTGGACATCAGTGAGCACCGGAGTTGCTACAGTAAGTGCAACAGGCTTAGTAACTGGTGTAAGTGCAGGAACATCTATCATTAGATATACCGTAACCAATGGTAATGGTTGTGTGGATTCAGTTGCTACAACAGTAACAGTAAATGCATTACCAGTAATAGCAGCAATCACAGGTGGTACAACCATCTGCGTAGCTAAAACTACACAATTAGCAGATGCAACTGCAAGTGGAGTTTGGACATCAGTAAGCACAGGAGTTGCTACAGTAAGTGCAACAGGCTTGGTAACTGGAGTAAGTGCAGGGACAAGTGTCATCAGATATACAGTAACCAATGGTAATGGTTGTATAGATTCAGTAAGTACAACAGTAACCGTAAATGCATTACCAGTAATTGCAGCTATCACAGGAACAACAAGTGTTTGTGCAAGTTCAACAACACAATTAGCAGATGCAACTGCAAGTGGTGTTTGGACATCAACAAACACAAGTGTTGCAACGGTTAATAGCACAGGTTTAGTAAGCGGTATTAGTGCAGGAACAAGTATTATCAGATACACAGTAACCAATGGTAATGGTTGTGTGGATTCGGTAAGTACAACAGTTACAGTAAATGCTCTTCCAATTGTAGCACCAATAACTGGTAACACAATAACAGCAGTTACCGATGCAATTACACTTAGTAATGCAACAACTGGTGGTGTATGGAGTTCTTCTAATACAGCAATAGCTACTGTTTCTGCAAGCGGTGTAGTAACAGGTGTTGCTACTGGTACAGTAACAATAAGCTATACTGTTACAAACGCAAGTGGTTGTGTAACAACTGTAACTTATGTTGTAACAATTAATCCGAAAGCGAACGGATAACAAAACTCTAAACCCTGTAAAGGTTTAAAGCTTTACAGGGTATTATAAAAATATTTTCCTACTGGTTGGCAAACGATTACCCAACCAGTAGCGAAAAGCCAATATAAGATAAGTGAAGTATTCGGATATTGATTTGAAGCGTTGAGATAACAGTTTGAAATAGTAGAATGTTCATTTGAAATATTTGGGAATCTATTTGAAGCTTTAGAATACTCTTTCGAACTATTTCGATGCGTGTTTGAAGCGTTGCGATGCTAATTTGAACTATTGGGGTGGACAATTGTGCATAAAAAATAGGCACTAGAATAAGAAATTTGAGTAGAATAGGAAAAAATGTCAGTGTAGTAGAAACTCATGTTATGTAGATGAGTTTTCGTTGCAATTGTCATTTTACAAAAGGAATAACACAGATAGCAATATCGATTTTAAGCCAATAACCCTTTCGAAACAACATAAAAATCCTGTATTCTTTGATAATAATTTATATAATTATTAATCCAAAGGAATGATGTTAGAAAAAATGTTCATGCGTTTGCAGAAGTTAAACGCACCACTTTTGAGACTGTACATTACAGGCTCATTTGTTGTGTTGTTTATTGCAAACAGCTTTTCACAAACACAATTAGAGCTTGCAGGTGCAAGTTATTCTGGTGCTCCGCTGGGTTTGACCACAAGCAATCAAACTGCAACACTATTAGAAAATACGAGTGGCTCAAACTTCGCAACATTTAGTCCATCAATAACAGTAACAGCATCTATTTCAAATCAACAATATAATAATATTTCTACCGGCAGAGTAACTACGGGTAAAGGAATCAATTTCGGCGGAAAAACGAATAGCATCACACCCTTAGCAACACAAGTATCAGTATACAACAGCTTGAGTACGGTTGATAATCCTGGCAATAATTCTTACACATCTAATCCAAATGGTCCAGCATCAACAGGAATAGATGTTGCAGACAATTATGGGTTTTACTTTTACAACAGTGTTGATGAATTATTTAGTACTAGTGTCGCAACGAATGGAAGATATTATTTTGGCGACATTACCTTAACTTTTAGCCAACCTGTTAGTAATCCAGTTATTCATATAGTCGGTTTGGGCAGTAATGTTCTTTTTGGCGTTACTGATAAACAAGGTTTCTCTACTGAATTAGAACTACAAACTAATGGCGTTTCATTATCTAAACTTTCAGGAACCGGTGAGTTTGATATTAATTCAAATAAAATACTAAATAATGCAACAACACCAAGTTTTAATTGTGGTGCTGGTGCTGCTTGTGGCAGTGTAAAGGTTGCAGGAACAAATATTACAACTTTAATTTTTAAAGTTTATGTAAGAGGAGATGGTAATGGCTCAGCGTGGAGTCATCCTGCTATTAATGCAGGTGATGAGTTTATGATTAGTGCCTCTATTAATGCACCTGTTAACATTTCTGGTAATGTATTTTATGATAATAATGGTTTAACAGATAATACAGTTAATGGTATAGGAACCAATGTTGGCGGCTCTTTATATGCTAATCTGGTTGATAGTAATAATATTGTTGTTGCTGCTGTTCCTGTTAATTCAAATGGTACTTATCAATTTACTGCTGTTGGAGATGGAACTTATAATGTAATATTAAGTTCATCACAAGGTATACAAGGTGCTGTTGCTCCAAGTGCAATTTTGCCAGCAGGATATGTTAATACTGGTGAATTTGTTGGAACAGCTTCAGGAAATGATGGAATCATCAATGGTATTACAACTGTAACTGTTGCATCAACAAATGTTACGGATGTAAACTTTGGAATTTATGCTTGCCCAACTATTACAAACCCAAGTGCAAATCAAGCAATATGTATTGGTAATAATGGCAATAATATCACAGTAAATACTTCGTCAAATACCGCAAACGGAATACGATTTGTAAGATTTACAACAAAACAAATAGCTGGTGTAACACCTACTAATGTTGAGTTAACAGCAATTTATGCTGGAACATCTATATCTACAGTAACTGCAACGGGGGTAAGTTCTCTATATACTGCAACATATAATTGGAATAGTAGTGATTTCCCTAATGCCACTGCATCACCAATAACTTATTATGTATATGCAATTGTAAATCCTGATCCTGGCACAACTTGCAGACCGGTTCAAGAGATTGCAATAACCATCAATCCATTGCCAATTGTGCCTGCAATTGTAGGTTCTTCAACAGTTTGTGTGAATGCCACGGATACTTTATCTAATGCCACAGCATCAGGAGTTTGGATTTCGTCGGATAATAGTATAGCAACTGTAAATAGCAATGGAATTGTTACAGGTGTTAGTGCGGGCAATGTAACAATTACTTATACTGTAACAAATGCAAATGGCTGTGTAAAATCAGTAACTAAATTAATAACAGTGGTATCGCCTGCAGTCATTCCAACAATCACAGCTAGTGGTGTAACAACGGCTTGTTTAGGTGGTGGCTTAACATTAACAAGTAGTGTGTCTGCAAGCTATCAATGGTATAAAGATGGTGTAGCTATTAGTGGAGCAACGGCTCAAACTTATATACCTGTTGCCTCAGGAACCTATACAATGATAGTTGTTGCTGGTGGTGGAGCTTGCAATTCTATTTCAAACTCAATACCTGTAATTATTAATTATGCTGTAACACCAAGCATAACACCTGCTGATACAGCAATTGTGTGTTTAGCAAGTCATGATAAAATATGTCCGGCTGTTTGGGGTTATAGTAATTATCAGTGGTATAAAGATGGTATTGCAATAGCTGCACCAGATGGTACCGCGTCTTGCTTGTATCCAACAAGTGCTGGTAATTACACACTTTCAGCTCAAAACGGTGCTGGTTGTTGGAGTCTTCCTTCAACAAGTGTTTATGTTGTTATTGATACTATTTGTAGTGGTACTGTAACTAGTGGTGGTGGTGGCGGGCTAGAGAGTAAATCTCTGGGAGATATCATGAGCATTCGTTTATATGGCAATGCATATAATAGTGTAGCTGTTGTAAATGGTTATAGTAACACGCCACAATTTATTCATAATAGTGGAACAATTGTGAATGGAGCAAATGGATTAGCTCTAAGTGATTTAGTTCCTGCAAATACAATAATCACTAACAAAGCTTATACAACAACTCCAACAGATTTGGTTAATGTTACCAATGCAATTGATGTGTTAAGTGTTGACTATACGAATAATAATAATACTTTAGCTGTAGCATTTGCTACAAAAACCCTTGGTGAAGTTTATAGTCATACAAAACCAATCTGTGACAGAATGAAAGAGGGACAATTGTTAAGTGTGAAGAAAATTAATATCGATGGTTATGATGTCATTGCCTCAGTAATCAAACAGCGAACCGGTGAAGTTGAACACTGCATAAACTTTAGTATTGGTGCTAAGGCAGGAAGAAATATTTACAGTTTGCAAAGCAATTGGATTACCGATAATTATGCTAAGGAAGATACGATGTATAATTTCCAATTGTGGGCAATTAGCTACAATGCAGTGAAATCAATGACTCATGACATATTTAATAAGGTTAAAGCCATCAAATCACTTCAGGCACTAACAACAAATACTGCTGATTTACCACAAATATTTGTTGAGTCTATTACTCGTGAAAAAACAAATATTCAACTGGTAATTAATAATCCTACAAATGCAACAAGTTGTAGCTTTAAAATTGCAACTAATGCGAATGAAGGTGCTTCTGAAAACAATAAAATAATTAATGTTACGCTGAAGCCGAATGCAATGAATACTATTAGTATTCCTGTTGGAGATTCATATCAAAGCAATTTGTATATGTATAATAATGGCTTGTTAAACGATTTAGTGTATATAAGCGATGGTACCTGGAGTGTTAATTACAATACTGCTAATGCAACTATCAAGAAATTTGAAATAACAAATGCAGGTTATTCAAATAATAGTGACGAATATCCGTTATTTAGAAAAGTTAACATTGAAGCAAATACCAAAGACTTTGTTACTGCTTTCAAACTAATGAAGGGTAATGGTTTTGATAGAAACTTCAATGATTACAAAGCCATCAAGTTTACTGCTGCTGCTATTGGTACTGGAAGTGTAAAAATTACTTTAATTAAGAAAGGAATTACTAATTGGAACGACCAATATCATTACACTTTAGCTCTTAATGGAAATGAAACTGAGTATGCAATTGGATTATCTCAATTTATTTCTAAAGCTACAACTGCAGCCATTGATTTAAGTGATGTAACTGCAATTGACTTTACTTGGGAGAATACTCGTGGAGTGATGCAAACAATTGGTGGTAGTGTAAATAACTTAAGATTTAGCAAGCAAAGTATTGTAAACATTATTGCTAGTAACGGAGAAATTGTAATATACCCGAACCCTAATAAAGGTAAGTTTACAGTCAATTTTGTTACTGATGCTAATCAATCTGTGGTGTTGAAATTGGTTGAGGTTGCAAGTGGAAAACAGGTGCACACACAATTTATTAATGCTAAAAAAGGAATGAATACTGTTGATGTAGATCTTCAGTCAAAAGTATACACATCTGGTCTATACATTCTTACACTTGAAGGAGATGACTTAAAGTACAGTCCTAAAAAAGTAATGATTAATAGACAATAAACGCTCTTTCTGACGGGCCGATAAGTAAACCTTGTTTAATTTATTAAGCAAGGTTTTTTTTTGATGTCAATTAGTAATAGCTAGCAAAAAACAAATATTGCATAATTGCCATAAAAAAGTAACATTTGCATAAGCAACGGTTTTGTATGAAAAAGAGATTTATTATTATTACAATCATTGCCAGAATTTTTATAGTTCTGTGTTTATTAGTTTCCTTGTTTCAAACAGCGACCGCACAGCAACCTAAGCATCGTGTTGCTCTGTTTACTCCTATTTATATTGACTCTGCATTCAATGGGAATTCCTACAAGCTCTATGGAAATTATTTGCCTAAAAATATGCTGCCAGGTCTTGAATTTTATAATGGGGCGATGATGGCAATAGACTCTTTAAAATCTGATAGTATAAGCAACCTTATTGTTGATATTTACGACTATAGAAGTAGGAACAATTCTCTGGCACAAATTATAGACGATTCCAGCAATAAACTATCTGAATCAAAAGTAATTTTAGCTTCATTTAATAGTCGTTCCGATATTAAAATATTAGCCGATTATGGAAAAGCAAATCAAATTCCAGTCATTTCTGCTACTTATCCTAATGATGGGGGTATTTCCAATAATTCTTATTTCTTTCTCCTCAATCCAACTTTGCGTACACATTGTAAAGCTTTGTATAAACACTTACAAAAGCATAGTGCCACCGATAATATAATCTATGTAACTCGCAAAGGAAGTTTTGAGGAAATGGTGGAGAATTATTTTAAAGATTTTGACTCAGCATCAAGAAGTCCATTAAGTATAGAACCGATTCAATTGGTTGATACTTTTTATGCAAAAGAATTAACAAGTTTGTTAGATAGCAATAAACAAAATATCATTTTTTGTGGTAGTGTAAACGAACCTTTTGCTTATAAAATTTTCAATTGCATTTCTCCATTAAAAAAATATAAAATCACAGTTATAGGAATGCCAACTTGGGATGCATTAAAAAACTTAGAAAGAAGCGACTACAAGGGTGTTGAGGTGGTGTATACTTCATCATACAACTATTCAAAAACTGATAAATTAGTTGCTAATATCATAACCAAATACAAATCGAAATACAATTCAAAACCCAGTGATATTGTGTTTAAAGGATATGAGACGATGCTGAGATTTGGAAAAACACTTAGTCTTTATGGAATAAATGCCATGCAACTTTTTTCGGATGACATATTTAAAGTAATCAATCAATTAGACATTCAACCAGTTTATAATAAAGAAAAGCCATCACAAATTGACTATTATGAAAACACGAAAATTTATTTTATAAAAAAGATAGATGGAATTGTTAAGTAATGGATTTATAGAATATGATTTTTAGCTGCATAAACAGCTAGTTCTTGCCTTGTGTGAATTCCTACTTTATTAAAAACTGATGCTCGGTAATCACCTACAGAATTAATACTCACAATCATTTTGTCTGCAATTTCTGGATAACTCAGAGATGTGCATGCCCATCTGATAAATTCTTCTTCTTTTGCAGTAAACTCGGGTTTCTGATCTGCAAAATAATCTGTGCTATTTTGAATAGCGTCACTAAAAGCATTAAAGTCAGCTTGACTTAAATAAGCATCACCTTTTAAAACTGTTTGTATTGCAAATAGTAATTCTGTGGGGTCGGCAGACTTACTGATAAATCCTTTAGCACCAGAACGCATAACTTTTGCTATTGAAAATCCATCTGACTCGCTGGAAAGTGCTAAAACCTTGGTAAGTGGAAAGTTTTCTTTCATCCAGCTAGCAACTTCAAATCCGGTTTTATCTGGCATTCTTATGTCCATTAATAGTAATGAAAGCGTTCTGTTTTCTTTCAGTTTTAATTTTAAATCATTAAAATTGCTCACATCAAATACTACATTAAACTCGTTAAAAGCTTCCACAAGGCTAGCAATAGCTTTTCTTACAATAATATGATCGTCAATTAAAGCAATTGTGGGAGTTCGTCTGCTGGTTGCCATTATAATTTTTAGGTAAAATTAATGGTTATTCAATTTCAATATGAGGCATTATTGCAAAGGCAATAATTTTTTTGCTCTAGTAACGCTTGTTTAAACTTAATTTGTAGCTCAAATAATACTACCCAGTCATAGCAAAATGGAAATTCTTTTAAAATACTTTTCGGATTTTACACCCAATCAATTACAACAATATGAAATGCTATTAGAGTTGTATAAAGAGTGGAACGAAAAAATAAATGTTGTTTCCAGAAAAGATATTAATGAACTATATCTGCATCATGTGTTACATTCTTTAAGTATTGCAACAGTTGCTAAATTTTCTAAAGTAACTAAGGTTATTGATATTGGTTGTGGTGGTGGCTTCCCAGGAATTCCTTTAGCTATTTTCTATCCAGAGACTGAGTTTCACTTAGTAGATAGCATTGGAAAAAAACTAAAAGTTGTGAATGAGGTATGTGCAGCTGCAAATATTAAAAATATTACTACACAACATACTCGTGCCGAAGACATTAAAAATAGAAAGTTTGATTTTGCAATTAGCCGTGCTGTTGCACCATTAAAAGACCTATGGTTTTGGAGTAAACCTTTATTAAACACAGGTTTAAAAACAAATATTCAAAATGGGTTAATTTGTTTAAAGGGTGGCGACTTGCATCAAGAAATTTCTGAAAGTAGAACGCGTCCTAGAATGATAAGTATTCATGATATTTTTAACGAAGAATATTATAAAGAAAAATATTTGCTTCACGTCTCAAGAGGTTAAATAAAATATTTTAATACTGATTACTAAATTGCCTTGTTCTATTAATTTTCAAATCTCTTAACATCCCACTTTTAGGGCTAATGATAATGCTAAATGAACGCCAAGCCCCAACTGGTGTAACGTTGATGCTCATTTGCCAGCAATGCATTTCTCTTGATAAAAAGAAATTGAGGGTTGTTACTTTGCTGGTATTAAAATTATAATATGCTTGTCCGCCCATCTTCCATTTGGGGCTTAAATTAAAATCACCATTCAAGCTTAAGTTACTGCTGGTGGTTGTTTGAAATGATTTGGTTATAGTATTAAAAAAGCTATTTACTGTTAAAGAATAGTTTAATGCCAATGTCCAGGGAATGTTAAAATCTGTATATTCAGCAGGATTACTTCTGGCATAATCTAGTTGTCTTTGTTGTTCTTCAGGTGTCATAAATGGGTCATTAGGCAGTTTGTTTTGCTTTGCCTTTTTATCGTCAATTGGGTTGCTTTTTAACTGTGTACCAAGCGTAACGGTTGTTCCAGTAAGTCGTCCAAGACTGAATTTGTTTTGATTCCACGTAAATTTATTTTTCTTATATCCACTAGAGTCATAAACATAAGGATCTAAAACCGTTGATGCAGCAATATTGATTTTGTCCAAAAAGTTACTGGTGAAACGAATTGAAAATGGTTGTAGTGCAAAGCTATCTACTGCTAAATTGTATGAGCTTGTAATGTCAACATCAAACAAACGAACTTTTTTTGTTGCATTTGCTGCAGTATCTTTTTTATCTTTAACCTTCATTTCAAAAGAGTTGTTAAGACTAAAAGAAATACTACCGTGCGAAGCTTCACTAAATACCTCCTGACCAGTAAACTTAGAAACCCTTCTATAATGACCCATTGAATCTGCTTGTATAGAAAAGTTGTTTTTGCTAGCAAGGTTAGGGGTATAGTTAAACCCAACAACAGGGCGGATTTCGTGTCTAATAGCTTTAATGCCTTTTGAATGATTAAAACGATAAGTGCCAAAAATTCTGGTACCTACTGACACACCAAAACTTGTTTGAACATCTCTTAAAAAAGCTTTGTTATAGCTTGTATCAATTTTCTTTTTAGCACCATTCCAATTCATGGAATAACTTCTGTCCCACCATTCTTCACTATAAGAAATAGACGGGCCAATAGTTATAGGCCCCAATGGTGGCAAGGATAAGCCAATTGGTATTCTATGTGAGGCATGCCAACGAATGGTATCAATTATTTTTGAAAAGCTTGCTGCAGAATCGTAAAAATTTATTGCATTGTTGAAATTGTTACTGTAACCAATTCCAATGTTTTCATACCATTTTGCGGCACCAATTTTTTCCTTTTTTTGAAATGGATAAATTGTTTGAAGATTAAAAGCAAATGATGGCAATTGCAATGTAACTAATCTGGTATTGGCATTTTGACTATGATTCAAGTTTATACTAAAGTTAGCTTTACCTCTATAATCTTTAGAATAATTGATACTAGATGTTGTTACATTTAGGTAATTATTAAGTGTATTTCCAATGTTATTTTTGTTAAACTGGGTACTTGAAAAATTTACATTTGCAGAAAAATTTGTTCCAGGGCTGGCACGATTATCTCTTTGGTGATTCCACATTACCTGAAAATTCTTTGATTGAATAAATTCATCATTTACATCGGTACTTCTGTTTAGTATTTTGCTATTTAAAAAAGTAATATTTAAACCTCCGGTATACTTGTATCTTACAATATACTTCGAAGATAGATTGATACTATAACCACCATATGAATATAAATCTGTTCTAATTGTTGCATCAACGTTTTCGTTGATTACTTTATAATAGCCCAGACCCTGTAGTCCAATACCGTAATCTTCACTGGTGATTAATTGTGGTGGTAAAATTCCGGAATGTCGCCCTCTGGTTAATGGGTAAATCCCAAATGGAATCCCTATTGGCATTGGCACACCTTCAAACTCTGGGAATGCTGGCCCACTCACTGCAATTTTATTATTAATCATTTTTAATTTTCTGGTTCTAAATGCAAAATGCGGCACATCTAAATTGCAGGTAGTAAATCTTCCTTTCCAACCATAAAAAGTATTTGAGTCTATTTTTTTAAGAACTTGTGCATTTGCAAAAATTTCACCTTCAGAATAATACGAATTAACTGCCCTGGCTTTTTGATTTTTAAAATTAAAATCTAAAGTATCACAGTAAGTCGTATTCGTACCATCTTGCATTTTTACTTTATTCAAGGGGTTATTGGTTGTATCCATTGGCCCAAATGCACGAACAGTTTGGTCTGAACCATTATATTTTATCACACCAGCATCCAAATTCATTTGCTTTTGTTGCACATTGCTTTTGCCATATAAAAGAAATTCTTTTGTAGAAATAATCAATACGCCAGAATCTTTTGCAGTATACTTCACAGGAGCGTCTAATGAATCTTTCGATACATTTAAAGTGTCAACAGTAATAACAGTTTTAGCTTTCTTTTTGTTGAATGTTGTATCTCCTTCAAGAGCCAATTCACTTTGGCTAGAATCTATTATTAAAGACGGAAGTGCTGGTTTAGCTATTGCTGAATTATTTTGTAAAGATTTTGTTAAAGTTTTGCTGGAATTGCTTTTTTGTGCAGAAGATTGTGTTACTTGCATAACAAATAATATAATAAAGCCCCA
>CANGOT010000036.1 GCA_947455425.1 Chitinophagaceae bacterium
AATCAACAAGAAATTTTTTTTAAGGTAAGAAACAATATATTGTTTTTTGTTCCTAACCTTTCTGAAAATATATATTTTGAACTGTATGTTAATGGCTATTATGAAAAAGAAACAATAAATTTTTTTATAAAAGAAATACCACTAAATGGAATTTTTATTGATGTGGGTGCAAATATTGGTTCTATAAGTGTTTTTATTGCAAAACATCGACCCGATGTTAAAATTTTTGCATTTGAACCAGAACCTACTATCTATAAATATTTAGTTAGAAACATTGAAATTAACAACTTAAAAAATGTATTTGTATATAACTATGCAGTTCATAAATTAAATAACATTGAATTGCCTTTTTATTCTAGAGCAGATAAAAGTGGCAAGGGGTCTTTCTCAAATGTATTTACTGATAATGCTGTGATAGTAAAAACTATAAACTTAGACAACTTTTTTATACAGAATAACATAATTCCAAGTGCCATAAAAGTTGATGTTGAAGGATACGAAAAATTGGTGTTTGAGAGTATGGAATTTTTTTTAAAAAAGTCTGAAAATTGTTTTATTTTTTTTGAATTTGTTGACTGGGCAGAAAAATTTGCAAATGAATGTATGTCTGGTGATGCCCAAAAAAAAATAAAGGAATATGGTTTTCATATAATGGAATTGCTGGGAGATAAACTTTCTCCAAGAAATTCTATACAGTATGAAGGTTCTTGTAAAAATTTGGTAGCAACAAAAATTATGAATTTTTCAAATAGAAAGTAAAACTTGCAACGACAAAAACTTTTATTATTCTCTGATTGGTTTTTCCCTGGTTACAAAGCCGGAGGACCCATAAAAAGTGTAACAAATTTATCAATTGCTTTACAACAACAAATTGATGTGTTTGTGTTTACCGCTGATACAGATTTGAATGAAGTAAAACCATATTCAAATATTCAAACTAACACCTGGACAAAACCCATAGAAGGTAGCAATGTACAAGTTTATTACTGCTCAAAAGCGAACTTAAATAAAAGAACCATTATAAAGATTATAGATGAAGTAAATCCTACAAGTATTTATCTAAATCATATATGGAGCTTTTGGTTTGTATTACAGCCCTTGTTTATTTGCTGGTTAAGATTTAAAAAAATTAAAATTGTTCAATGTCCAAGAGGTGCTCTATTTGAGAGTGCTTTGCACTATCAAAAAACATATTTGAAAAAAAGAATTGTGATGTCTATTATAAAAACCTTAGGCATTCATAAAAAAATTCACTTCCACGCAACAACACCACAAGAAAAAGGAACCATTGAAAAATATTTTGGTAATGTAAAAATTTCGATAGCAAACAATTTGCCCGATTTGCAACAACCTGCTTTAAGTACCATTGAAAAAAAAGAAGGTGAATTAAAGCTGATTTTTATTGCCCGAATTGTTGATATTAAAAATTTAAAATTATTACTGCAAAATTTGCAGCACACAACTCAAAATATTTTTTTAACCATTGCAGGACCTGCAGAGGATAAAAATTATTGGGAGGAATGCAAATTAATTATAGAATCATTTCCCCAAAATATTCATGTAAATTACGTTGGAGAAATTACACCAAGTCAGGTTATGCCTCTAATAAAAGAACATCATTTATACTGCTTACCAACTCAGGGTGAGAACTTTGGGCATAGCATTTTTGAATCGTTTATGATTGGCCGACCTGTTTTGATTAGTAACAAAACTCCTTGGTTGTGTTTAAATGAAAAAAAAGCTGGATGGGAAGTTGATATAGTTCAAAAAAATTCTTTTGTTCCTTTTATAGAAGAGGCTGCAAAATGGCAACAACAAACATTTAATGACTTTTGTGATGGGGCTTGGCACGTAGCAAATGAATATATCAACAACCCTAAACTAGTTTCAACTTATTACCCAATGTTTGAAAATTAATATGAATCAAGTTAAACTCAATACATACAAAGTAATTATTTCAATTGGTGCATCCAAGCCAACACAAATTATTTGGTATTTTATCAATGTCATATTCTTTAAATCAGCATTACCATATCCTTCATCACTTAAAACATATTTGCTAAAACTGTTTGGAGCAAAAATTGGAACTGGTGTAAGATTTAAACCCTGTATTAATATTAAGTTTCCGTGGAAACTATCAATTGGAAATGACTGTTGGATAGGAGAACAGGTTTGGATTGATAATCTGGAACCAGTAACTATTGGTAATGATTGTTGCATATCCCAGGGATCGCTATTACTTACTGGTAGCCACGATGCGATGCGTTCTAGTTTTGATTATACAAGTGGGTCAATCGTGTTAGAAGATGGTGTATGGTTAGGTGCTAAAAGTATTGTAACAAGTGGTGTTATTTGTGGCTCACATTCTGTTTTAGGGGCTGGTGCTGTTGGTGATAAAAACTTGGAACCATATACCATGTATAAAGGCAATCCTGCTTTACCGGTTTTAAAAAGAAAAATAAGAGATTAAAAAATGAAACAACAACTAAAAAAAGTAATCCTTTTATTTTTTAAATTATTAGGCAAAATCAACACACAAAAAGTTTCTTATTTGTTGATTAATTGGGGTTATCTTATTAAATCCGAAAAGCATTATAATACAAATGGAGCTAAAATTTTCGAGCAAAATAGAATAGCGTTTCATAAGTTTTTGGCCGGGGAATATCTTAATCCGAATGATGAGATTTTATATTTGGAGTTTGGTGTTTGCAATGGAGACTCATTTAAACGATGGGTTGAGATCAACAAAAATCCTAATACAAAATTAATTGGATTTGATACTTTTACTGGACTGCCACAAGATTGGGGTAGCGAAAAAAAAGGAACATTTTCAACCAATGGTCAAATACCACAATTCGACGATAACCGTGTTTCATTTGAAGTTGGTTTAATACAAGATACCTTGCCTGATTTTTTGAAAAAAATGGAAAGTAATTTAAAGGGTAAGATTATTGTTCATATTGATGTTGATTTATATAATGCTTCATTGTATACTTTAATACTATTAAATCCATATCTCAAAAAAGGAGATATCGTAATTTTCGATGATTTTCATACCCTAACAAAGACAGCACACGAGTTTAGAGCCTATCTCGATTACGCTAGTTTGTTCAATAGAAACCATAAACCATTATATAATATAAATCACGCACAATTCGCGTTTGAATTCGAATAAATACAATGTCTAAAATGGCAATTAATCATAAAATAATTAAACAAGCACTTACCATTCGTAGGGTTGAGGAAAAGTTTTTAGATCTATTTTCTCAAGGAAAGCTAAATGGTACTGTGCATACTTGTGTTGGGCAAGAATTTAGTGCAATGGCATTTGCAGCTCAATTAGAGAAACGGGATTTTATTTTTTCTAATCATCGTTGCCATGGTCACTATATGGCTTTTACAGATGATGTTCGTGGACTGTTAGCAGAGCTCTTAGGTAAGGCAAGCGGTACTAGTGGAGGCATTGGTAGCAGCCAACACTTATGTAGAAGTAATTTTTACAGCAATGGAATTCAAGGAGGCATTGTACCTGTTGCAGCTGGTTATGCTTTAGGAAACAAACTCAATAAAAATGGTGCTATTGGCGTAGTGTTTATTGGAGATGGAACTTTAGGCGAAGGTGCTTTATACGAAACAATGAACATTATTTCTAAATGGGAAATTCCTTTATTGATTGTTTGCGAAAATAATTTCTATGCTCAAAGTACACCACAATCTGTAAACCTTGCTGGTTCTATTACTGCACGAGCAGAAGCCTTTGGTATCAAAGCATACAAAGGAGATACATGGAATCCTGAATTGCTTTTAACACAAGCTCAAGAAGCAATGGATTATGTAAGAACTGAAACAAAACCTGCATTTTTTCATTGCGATACCTATAGACTAAATGCTCATTCAAAAGGTGATGATGATAGAAGTGCAGAAGAGATAAATGAATATAGAGCAAAAGATTTTTTAGTAAAATTCGAACAAGAAGAACCCGAATATTTTAATCGTTTTAAAGAAAAAATTGATGAAGATATTGATAGAATGTTGGCAACAATATTTGAAGAAGGTGATACGAAACTTGAAGACTATTACACACCACATACCAATCAAAAAACGGAACATTGGATTGCTTTAGAAACCATCAATAAACGTCAGGTTGAATTGATGAATACTTTTTTTAAGCAGCAATTTGAACAAAGTGATAAAGTCGTTTTTATTGGAGAAGATTGTTTAAGTCCTTATGGTGGAGCATTTAAAGTTGCAAAAGATTTAAGCTTTATAAAGCCCAATCAATTGTACTCAACCCCTATCTCTGAAGCAGCAATTATGGGTATTTCAAATGGTTTGGCCTTAAATGGATTTAAACCTTTTGCCGAAATTATGTTTGGAGATTTTATAACTTTGGCATTCGACCAAATTGTAAATCACGCCAGCAAGTTTCATCATATGTTCAACAAACAAGTTGATTGTCCTGTTGTGGTGCGAACACCTATGGGTGGACGTAGAGGTTATGGACCAACACACTCGCAAACACTCGATAAATTTTTGATTGGAATAGACCACGTTAAAACTGTTGCTATCAACACTTTCTTTAATCCTGCAATTGTTTTTGAAAGCATTTTACAAGAAAAACAACCGGTAATTGTTTTAGAAAACAAAACAGATTATGGTAAAAAGATTTTAACTAATCCTTCAAAAGCCTTTATATATAATCGTTCTAACGACGCATATCCGATTGTTCACATAAAACCAGTTGTTTCTCAGCCCGACGTTACAATTGTTGCTTATGGTGGAATGGCTGACTTTGCAGCAACAATGATTGAGGATCTATTTAAAGAGTGTGATATAAAGCCGGAACTAATCATCCCAAGTTTGATATCGGAAATTCCTGTTGAGTTTATTGCAAATCAATTATCACAAACAAAAAAATTAATAGTAATTGAAGAGGGAAGTAGTTATAGTTCATATAGTAGCGAACTAATTGCTGCATTGAGTGAAGTAATGGATGAGTCATTCAAAGTGAGGCGTATAGCAGGCTTGCCTGTTCCTATACCATCTGTTAAAAGTTTGGAAGAGCAAGTATTGCCAAGCAAAGACAGAATTATTAACGAAATAAAATCAACTTTTAACTAATGGCGGTTTTACAACAAATAGCAGTGCCATTGTTGGCAGTAAACGATACCTTTTTAACAGTTGTTGAAGTTAACTTCAATCAAAAAGCAGCTGTTAAGAAAGGAGACATTGTAATGGTGTTTGAAACATCAAAAACAACATATGAAGTAATTGCAGAAACTGATGGATTTATTAAATTAATGTGCGAAGCAGGAAAAGATTATGCAGTGAATGACATTGTTGCTGAAATCTATAGTAGTGTTGATGAAATAGTAGTTGAAGAAAAGAAAGTAGTTGAAGTGGTTGTGTCAAAACCAGCAACAACAGGTGTTTCAAAAGCTGAATTTAATTATACAGGAACAACACTGTTTTCTTTAGCTGCACAAAGTTTACTGCAAGAAAAAAAGATTAGCCCAGATGTTTTTGCAGGGTATGAAATGGTAACAGCAAAGGATATTCAATTGCACCTTAATCCAAATGCTTTTGATAAAGTGGTTGAAACTATTGCTACAAAAGCACCTCAACCCCAAAAACAAAATGCAGCTTTGCCAGATGGAACGACTTCCATTAAACTGAGTAGTAACAAAAAGCGTGAGATAGAGTATTTATCTGCTGTTCAAGAAACAGGCTTAACAAGTACTTTAGCAATAAACATTTCTACAAATGGTTTGTTTGGAAGTGTAAACAAGCATTTGAAATATTTTAAAAATTCATTGTTGCCCTTATTGGTCTACGAAACTTCACGCCTTTTAGTGAAGTATCCTTTATTGAATGGATTTTTCTATAGCAATCAAATCTACACTTATAACGAAGTGAATATTGGTTTTGCCATTGATATTGATAAAGGGTTGAAAGTTGTGAAAGTTGCAAAAACAAATGAACTTAGTGTTGCTCAGGTGGAAGAAACAATTTTAGAATTATCCAATCAATATCTGGAAGACAAAATTCCAGTTGAAAGCCTTATTGGTATTAGTTTTACTGTTACAGATTTAAGTGGCGAAGGTGTGTCTTATTTCAGACCATTGGTAAATATGTATAACAGTGCAATCATGGGAATTTCGGCAATTGATGAAGAGCTTCAACGCTTTAATACAAGCATCACATTTGATCACAGAATTACCGAAGGGAAATATGTTGCTCAGTTTTTGAGTGAATTAAAATCGAGAATGGAGAGCTATGCCTATAATGATGCTGAAGTTAATAATCACATTAAATGTTATAAATGCTTTAAAACTTTGCAAGAAGATTTAGCACAAGTTGGTTTACTGCCTGTGATTACGCCACAAGGTAAACGTGAGCATATTTGTCAAACTTGTTGGAACGGATTATAAATAAATTATGCAACCCAAGGAAATTATATCACAGTTTTTGCAGATAGATGCAAACACAATAAACGAAAACACTTTAATCAATCGTCAAGCATTAAAGAGTAGTATTTTTTTACACAGAATGTATGGAAAATTGGCTGATGCCGGATTTGTTGTTGCAGACTATTCTAGCATCAATTCATTTGGTGAATTAGAAAGTATTCTGAATGGAGGTTCAATTAATCAACCATTAAAGTCATCAACTGTTCAACAAATTGAACCATCTGTGTTCAACTTCAAACCTCAGTCTTCAAACGCAAGTATTGGCATTGACATTGAAAAAGTTGATAGCTTGCCTAAAACAAACGACTTTAGAAGCGAAGGTTTTTATACCGATAATTTTAGTGAAAAAGAGATAGCATATTGTATTCTACAACCCAATGCTTATGCTAGTTTTGCAGGATTATTTGCAGCAAAAGAGGCTATTGTAAAAGCAAATAATCAATATAAAAATACGAAGTTTAATCAACTTGTTATTACACATAGTTCACAAGGTAAACCAGAATTTGATGGAATAAATATTTCTATATCACACACTAATGAATCAGCAGTTGCAGTGGCTGTATTGGTAGAAAATACTGGGACTACCACTATAAGAGAAGTTGCAGCAAATACAACTTTAAACACAACAACTTTATTATTAGCTTTTGTTGCATTTGTTTTAAGTGTAATTGCGTTGCTTTGGTAAGATTTACAGAATAGAATTATCAAAAAATAAAAATAAAATGAAAAAACTCTTAGTTACTGGTTCGTCAGGATTAATTGGCTCCGAAGTATGTATTCACTTTGGAAATTTGGGATGGCAGGTTCATGGTGTTGATAATAATCAACGTGCTGTTTTCTTTGGGCCAAGTGGCGACACAAGATGGAATCAAAACAGATTGCAAAATGCTATTGATAATTTTGTACACCACGAAGTTGATATTAGAGATAGAAATGCAGTAATTGATTTAATTGCAACAGTGAAACCAGATGCAATTGTTCATACTGCCGCACAACCAAGCCACGATAGAGCAGCTTCAATTCCGTTCGAAGATTTCGATACCAATGCTGTTGGAACTTTTAATATGCTTGAAGCTACAAGAAGGTACAACACAACAGTTCCATTTGTGCATATGTCAACCAATAAAGTTTATGGAGACGCTCCTAATGAAATTGAAATGGTTGAGTTAGAAACCAGATGGGATTATGCCGATAAAAACTATGAAAACGGCATTCCTGAATCATTTAGAATAGATCAATGTAAACATAGTTTATTCGGTGCATCAAAAGTATCTGCTGATATTTCTGTTCAGGAATATGGGCGATATTTTAATATGCCAAGTTGTGTGTTGCGTGGGGGGTGTTTAACAGGGCCCAACCATAGTGGTGTTGAGTTACATGGCTTTTTAAGTTATTTGGTAAAATGCAATTTAGAAGAAAAAGAATACACCGTTTTTGGCTATAAAGGAAAACAAGTAAGAGATAATATCCACTCTTATGATGTAGCTCGTTTTATAGAGGAATTTATTGCTGCACCTCGTGTTGCAGAAGTGTATAATCTTGGTGGTGGCAAGGATAACACTTGTTCAATTTTAGAAGCATTTGATATTATTTCTAAAATAAGTGGTAAACAAATGAAATATAAATATGACGAAACCAATAGAATTGGCGACCATATTTGTTATTACAGTGATTTGAGAAAAATGAAAAATCATTTTCCAAATTGGGATATAACAAAATCTTTACAAACAACTTTTGAAGAAATTTACGAAGCATGGCAGAACAGAAAGCATTAAAAGTTTTCATTGCCAGTAATGTTGGTATGGATTACTTTTTCTTTTTAGGTAAAACACTTGCGGTTAATGGAACCCAGGTTGAGCCTATATTTTTAGTTTCAGAACAAGATTACCGATTTGCTGCAAAAAAGAAAGGGCTTAAAAAAATATATCTGCGAATTCAGATGTATATTTTCTATCCAATATTACTAATTTATAAAGCAATTACGAGCCCAAAGAATAGTGTTTTTATTGTTACAAGTAATACATTTTTTGCTCCTGTTTTAGCCAAGTTTTTTGTTTCTTGGAGAAAAACAAAAGTGATTCATCTGTTATATGATTTATATCCTGATGCAATTGAGATTGCTGGTGCTATAAAACAAAATGGACTACTAGCAAAAGCTATTGGAAAAATTACAAAAGCAAATTTTAAGCACTGTAATGGGACTGTTTATTTAGGAGACTTTTTAAAATCTCACGCAGAAGCAAGGTGGTGCAAACCCCATAGTAGCGATGTTATACATATCTCAACTGATCTTTCCATGTATGATAATGAGTTCCCAGAACTTAGTGTTGATGGGAAAATTATTATTCATTATGGTGGTCAACTGGGTCATTTGCATGATGCTAGCTCTATCGTAAAATGTATTAAGTATTTATTCGAATCTGATTTAAAAAATCAGTTCGAATTTAATTTTTATTTAAGCGGTGCTCAAGCACAATTTCTTGAAGAATCGTTGAAAGGCTATCCAATAAAAATCATTCCGGCAGTCAACAGTAGTGTTTGGCGACAGGATATTAAGAACTACCACATAGGTTTAGTTACTTTATTACCAGGTGGAGCAACAGTTTGTTTGCCAAGTAAAACTTATGGAATGATGGCTGGAGGTCTTGCTATTCTTGCAATATGTCCTGTTTGGTCGGATTTAGGAACTTTGGTTCTTGAAAACAATGCAGGCTGGGTGGTAAACAATGCTGCTTATGATACTATTGATTTTGCGGCATTAAATTATTTACAACAGATAAAAGAGTTGAAGCCCATTGATAAAATGCAAGAAGATTTTTATGAGACATTAAAATCAATAGCATCACATAAAGAAGTATTAAAAGAAAAAAGAAGTAATGCCTTTAATTGTGTGAGAAATAAGTATAATGCTTCACTTCTAAATAGTCAATGGATTTCTTGTTTAAATGATTCCAAGGCTTAAATTTGCGTTCCTCCAATTCAAATAGAAAGCATATTGTTTTAATTCTACTCTGATTTTTCTTTAACCGGAATTGTGTTATTACCAACCTGTGGTTAATAAAATAGTTATAAAGCTTATGATTCGTTTTCTTAAAAACAAGTTCTTAATACTTGTTGTGTTTTCATTAATAGCAATAAATTCTTACTCCCAAGATTTATTAAAAGCAAAAGACATATCAACTATTAAAGTTGATATGTTAACTGATGAAGAAATTTTGCAATACAAAGCCCAACTTCAACAAAGCGGACTAAGTGAAAGTCAGGCTGAACAATTAGCAATTCAACGTGGATTTCCTGCTACAGAAATTGTTAAGTTGAGAGCGAGATTAGCACGTTTAGATGCTTCATCTATTACACCAGATATCAAGAAAAAAATTGATGCAAAAGCAAAGAAAGAACAATTAGAAGGGGGCAGAAGTACAGATACTACTGGCTTTGATAAAGATTTAAAAAAGCTCAAAGAAAAAACTTTTTCAACGTTCATTTTTGGTGGTGATTTATTTAATAATGATAATATCACTTTTGAACCAAATCTGAGAATTCCAACTCCAAAAAATTATACTATTGGAGCAGATGATGAAGTGGTAATTGATGTTTTTGGATATCAGGAAGTCAATCAAAAACTAACTGTAAGTCCCGAAGGAAATATTTCTATTCCAAATGTTGGATTAATCAATGTAAACGGATTAACTGTTGAAAATGCTGCACGAAGAATTAAAGACAAAATGATTCGCAGTGGGTATGCTAGTATTGCCAATGGACAATCTCAAATACAGGTGAGCATTGGAAAAATTCGTAGTATAAAAGTTACAGTAATAGGCGATGCAAGAAAAGTAGGAACATTTACATTGTCTTCTTTAGCAACATTATTCAATGCTTTATATGCTTGTGGCGGCCCCAATGAAACAGGCTCTTTACGGAATATAGAATTAGTAAGAAACAATAAAGTAATTACAAAGTTTGATGCATATAAATTCTTGTTAAGTGCCGATCAAACGAGTGATGTGCGATTAAACGATAGAGATGTAATTCGTATTCCATCAGCAAAAAGCTTAATTACTTTAAGTGGTGAAATTAATAAACCAGCAGTTTTTGAAGCTGTAGAAGGAGAACCCATTGCTAAGATATTTGAATATGCAGGAGGTTTTGCTCCTAGTGCTTATAGTGCTTCAATACATATCATTCAAACCACAGATAAAGAGAAAAGAATTAAAGACGTTACCAAAGCTGAATATCCAACGTATCAACCACAAAATGGCGATATCATTGAGATTGGTAAAGTACTCGACAGGTTTGCCAATCGTATAAATATTAAAGGTGCTGTTTATCGTCCGGGGCAATATGAATTATCAAACGGATTAACTTTAAACAAACTAATTTCAAATGCAGATGGATTAACACCCGAAGCTTTCATTCAACGTGGTGTAATAATGCGAACCAATGATGACTATTCTAAAGAGATGATATCATTTAACCCAGTTGAAATTATTAATGGTAAGCAAAAAGATATTGAATTAAAAAAGAATGATGAAGTAGTTATTGGTACTTCTAAAGATTATAAAGAAGAATATTTTGTAATTATACAGGGAGAAGTTAGAAAACCAGAAAAATATCCCTACTTTGAAAATCAGACAGTCAAAGATTTAATTTTTGCAGCAGGTGGTTTTACTGATGGCTCTTCTGTTGAAAGAATTGAAATTGCAAGCAGATTAGATTTGAATAAATACGATTCTAAATCAAACGAAATAGCTCAAGTTATCAATATTAATAGCGAAAAAGAACTTGATTTAAAAGGGAAAGATATAAAACTAAAACCTTGGGATATTGTGAATGTAAGAACAAAACCTGGCTACAAGTCGCAGATTAGGGTTAGAATCGATGGAGAAGTTTTATATCCTGGATATTATGTTTTAGCTTCAAAAGACGAAAAAGTAAGTAGTATTTTAAACAGAGCAGGTGGACTTACTCATCTTGCATTTTCAAAAGGCGTTAGTATAACTCGTGTGAACAAAACAAATATTCTAAAAGATACAAGCGATATTTATTACAAAAAACTAAAACAACAAATTAAAGATACAAGTGCAAGTGCTGCCTCTGACTATATTAACCCTACTGTAAAAATTGGATTAGATGTAGAAAAGCTATTAGTCGATAGCAATAGTTTAGAAAATATTTATTTGCAAGAAGATGATGTAATTAATGTACCAAAACAAAAAAGAGAAATTAAAGTAAGTGGAGAAGTATTATTTCCTACCGAAGTAGTTTATGTTGCTGGGCAAGATTTAAGTTATTATGTAGATAGAGCAGGAGGGTTCACTGATGATGCACAAAAAAGAAGAGTCTATGTTTTAAAAGCCAATGGTGTTGCTGCAAAAACAAAAAACTTTTTGTTCTTTAAAACTTATCCAAAAGTTGAGGAAGGTAGCGAAATATTAGTACCTAAAGTTTCAATTAAAAAGAAAGCTTCCACTGCAGAAACTATTGCAGTAACAACAGGAATTGCAGCATTAGCTGGGGTTGTAGTTGCAATTTTAAATTTATTAAAGAAATAATGATTTTACAGAAAAATTAATGGAAAATAACGAATCAATTATTACCCAAATTATTAGTGCTAAAAAAGCATTTAGCAAATTAATAGCTAAAAAATGGACGATTATATTATTAAGCGGTCTCATCGGTTTAGCATCGGCTGTTTATGTTTACTTTCAAGATTCAGTTTATACTGCAACAGAAACATTTTTTACTGATAATGATAAAGGAGGAAAAATAGGTGGTTATGCAAGCTTAGCATCACAATTTGGAATTGATTTAAATATGGGAAGTGATGGAGCCTATTCTGGAGAAAATTTATTGGCATTAATGCGTAGTCGATTGATGGTAAAAAAGACTTTATTTTCAAAAATAGAACCTAAAAGCAATACTAAATTAATTGAAGCTTTTATAAAAAATCATCAATTAAAAAAATATAATGGAAGAACTGGTGCGGTGGATTTAAGACAAACAAATTTTTTTAATGTAGATGATAAAAGACTTCAGGATAGTATTTTAAATTTAATTATTGATGATATCCAAAAAAACAAACTAATAATTGATAAAGTTGATAGAAAAGCAGATATGTATTTTATTTCTTACACAGATAACAATGAAGAATTTGCTAAAAGCTTTACTGAAAATATAGTTCAAAATGTTGTAGAAAATTACTTGGAATATAAAACAGGAAAAACTCGTTCAAACCTTGCTATCATTCAACATCAGGCCGATTCAGTAAGAGAAAAATTATATGGAGGAATTACCAATGTTGCTGAATTGAATGATTTAAATGTGAATCCATTAAAGCAACGACTACGTTCACCAACACAAATCAAACAATCCGAAATGCAAGTAAATACAGTGTTGTATACCGAACTTTTAAAAAATTTGCAAATAGCACAACTTACTCTAAAAAAAGAAACCCCTTTAATGCAAATAATTGATAGCCCCGCATCGCCATTACAAAATAAAAAAATGGGTAGGGCTGTAGCTGCAATAATTGGTAGTTTTTTGGGAGCTATTTTTTTTAGTATTATCTTTTTTCTGGTTTATTTTTTTAGTGAAC
>CANGOT010000037.1 GCA_947455425.1 Chitinophagaceae bacterium
ATAGAAGCTCAGGGCTGGAAAGCATTTTAGCATTTATTTAATTGCCAAGACTATTCTTAGTCCACCAGTTAAACTATATGTTTCGAATTTTTTATTGTAGTTAATCCCATCATCAAAAAAGATATTATTTGTATTTGATGGAATAAAACTATTATCTCCATTCCAAACTTTTTTAATTCCTGTTCTTGTACCTAAGCCAGCATAGATTTCTATGAAAATATCATCATTGAAAACTACTTGCTGAAAACCAACTTTTATATTAAAACCAAGCACTTCCTTAAGTTCTGTGTAATCCTTTCGAATGTTATAATCAATACTTCCATTGCTACCATAAACAGCCACCCACTCAGACTTTTCATTAAACTGTCTTTTCCAGAAAAAATCAGGTTCAACAAAAGCATTTCCTTTGCCTTTTTTTTGGCTTTTTGCATAATATCTAAACGAGGGTTTTAAGATGAAGCCGTTGTTTTGTGTTAGTTGCGTATTTATGGAGGCATATGGTATCAAATAAGAATAATCCAAAGCAACTGCAAACTTTTTATTTATCTTATACTCTGCACCAATAGTTAAACTGGGCTGAAAAATATCAATCAAGGAGATTGGCATCACCCTAACTGCAAGTTTATAGCTAGTATATTCTGCTGTATCAACTGTAGTGGTTGATTTATTATGTTGCCCATACGAAAAAGTATAAAAGCTTAACAATAAAAATAAAAGAGTTAGTTTTTTCATTGCAATTTTTAATTAATCTTAGCAATTTTTAAAGGATTAGCATTGTTGCTAATATCATAAATCAATAAGCCATCATTTATCCAACATATTAGTTGATTGTTGTAAGGAATAACATCAATATAACTTCCATCGGTTCTTTTTGTAAGCAATACAGGTAAATAAGGATTTGATATATCAAACACATTTAACCCTGTTACAGCATCACACACATATAATGTATTATCGTTATAACCCAAACCCATCGGTTCATTCATATTTAAAAAATTTCGTTGGTATGGATGGTTAATATCTTTAATATCATACACTGCTAAAATGCTTTGGTTACCACCACAAACACCAGTACCCCGCAATGTTGCATAAGCAATTGAATCCTTTGCTACTACAGGGTCACAGCGTCGAAACACTTGTTGCGAAGTAGCTGTACTTAGCAAAGTTGGAATCTCGGGATTAGCAACAGAATAAATATAAACTACACTTGTAGAACCAATAAATAAGTAGTTGTTAAAAGGATAAATTGTTTCTACACCAAACCCTAAATAGAGTTTGTTTTTGAACACAGGATTTTTACCATTTGAGATTTCAAACACATTCATATAATCGCCATCAATGGCATATAAATAATTGCCTAATGTGGTAAACCTTGCCATAGACCCACCAGCACCTGTGGTTGTTGCAAAAGAAGAATCTCCTGTTTTTGAGCAGTGATTAAAAGCTATAATGATTGATATAAGTATTACTATTTTTTTCATAACTATTTTTTTAGCGATAACATTTTGGGTTAGTTAATGTTTTTTTCTGCCAACCAACAACAGTGCCTTTTGTGCTGTCAACACATTCAAAATAAAAGCCTCGTTGTGATGGAAATTTAAAAGAGTTTGTTGCAGCGGTAAATACACCAGGAATTCGTTTTACAAACACAGGAACTTTGGTTGTTGATAATTCAAATACTACCAAATCACTTAAACTATTTGCATATAAATATTTGTCTTTAATAACAACTTCACTGCTATATAATATATTGATGAAGCCAACTTTTTTTGGATTTGCTTTATCTGTATTGTCGATAATATGAATGCCTTGTCCTATCTCATTTTGAAAAATAAAATCCCCAAAAGCAAAAATTTTTCCAGCATTAACAGTGGCTTGTGCATTGGTAACAGTTAAATCTTGTGCGGTGCTAATTTTGGCATAAATAGGGGCATATCCCTCGGCAGTAGAAACTGTGTCAATAGACTTTTTATTTGTGCAACTAATGAGTGCAAGTAAAATAAATAAATGTATGGTTCTCATTTTAAGAAGTTTTGTCAAAGGAAATGAATATTGCGTATAACTATATTTTTCCATTGTAATAAGATTGTCATTTTTTAATATACAATCTATACTTTTGTTTCATGCAAACACAAGGTTCTATTGGTGTATTTGATAGTGGTTATGGTGGCCTGACTGTTTTAAAAGAAATAGTGAAACAACTTCCACAATACAACTATATTTATTTAGGCGATAATGCCCGTGCACCTTATGGCAACAGAAGTTTTGAAACCGTGCATCAATACACCCAAGAATGTGTAGAGTGGTTTTTTAATCAAGGATGTCATTTGGTGGTTCTTGCTTGCAACACCGCATCAGCAAAGGCTTTGAGAACCATTCAGCAAAATTATTTACCGGCTCATCATCCTAACAAAAGAGTGTTAGGTGTTATTAGACCAACTACTGAAGTGATTGGTAATTTCACCGAATCTAATCACATTGGTATTCTTGCCACTACGGGTACTGTGCAATCCAATTCATATCCAATAGAAATTCATAAATTTTATCCCAATGTTCAGGTGCATCAACAAGCTTGTCCAATGTGGGTTCCACTAATTGAAAATAATGAACATCATAAAAAAGGAGCAGACTTTTTTGTGAAAGAGTATATCAACGAACTCGATAAACAAAATCCCAGCATCGATACAATTCTATTGGCCTGTACACACTATCCGTTATTATTAGATAAGATTAAAGAACATACCCCTATTGGCACTAAAATTATTACACAGGGAGAAATAGTTGCCAGTAGTTTAAAAGATTATTTACAACGTCATCATGAAATCGAAAGCCTTTGTAGCAAAGGTTCTGATGTAGATTTTTATACAACAGATTCAACAGAAGACTTTGATAAACACGCGGCATTTTTTTATGGGGAGGCCATACATTCAAAGCTTGCAAAGGTTTAAATGAGTTCGAAGATGAATATCGTCTCTTATATTTGTTCTGATTATTTAATACGATGCAACCACTATCAGTTTCTATCATAACTTTTAACGAAGAAAAAAATATTGCCCGATGTCTCGATAGTATTAAAGACATTGCCAACGAAATTGTAGTGATAGATTCTAACTCTACAGATAATACCGAAAGCATTTGCAAACAATATGGTGTTAAATTTTTTAAACAATCTTTTTTAGGATATATCGAGCAAAAAAACTTTGCTTTAGAGCATTGCAAACACGACTATGTTTTGTGCCTTGATGCAGATGAATGCTTAAGTGAAACCCTTATAAAATCTATTAAAAAAGCCAAGCAAGATAATTTTAGTGCAGATGCTTACACAATGAATCGTTGCACAAACTTTTGTGGAAAATGGATTAAACATGGCAGCTGGTACCCAGATAGAAAATTGCGTTTATTTAATAAGCAAAAAGGAAAATGGGGCGGCACAAATCCACACGATAAAATAGAAATGGAATCTAATGGCAAAAACTTTTTTTTGAATGGCGATATTTTGCATTATAGTTACTACACGGTTGAAGAAGTGTTAACACAACAAAACAAGTTTACAAGCATTCAGGCTAAAGCAATGTTTGAACACGGTAAACGTAGCAGTACTTTCAAGCTATTTGTAAATCCATTGGTTGCATTTATTAGTGGCTATATTTTTAAACTTGGGTTTCTCGACGGTGCTGATGGTTTTTTTATTGCGTCAACTGTTTCGTATAACACTATGGTGAAGTACTACAAACTGCTTCGATTGCAACAATTGGTTTTGAGATAAAAACGACTATTCGTCCATTCAAAACCAGTACTCCATCATCCATCACTAAAATCATATAAACGAAATCAACAATTCCTTACGTTTGCCACTCAAAAAATTGTTATATGAAAAAAATACTTGTTTCTCTTTCTCTGGTATTGCTGATGTTTAAAAGCTATGCAGATGAAGGTATGTGGCTGCCAATGTTATTAGGTCAGCAGGTTTACAACGACATGGTTAAACGTGGTTTGAAGTTAAAGGCAGACCAGCTTTACAGCATTAATCATTCTTCTATTAAAGATGCGATTATCATTTTTGGTGGTGGATGCACCGGCGAAATTGTTAGCAAAGAAGGTTTAATTTTTACAAATCACCACTGTGGGTACGATGCAATTGCTAAAGCTTCTAGCGTTGATCATAACTATTTACGTGATGGCTTTTGGGCAGAAAATAAAAGTAAAGAAATTCAAACAAGTTTATCAGTTCAGTTTTTAGATAGAATTGAAGATGTTACCGATAAAATAATGAAAGGCTTGGGAGATTTATCTGGAAAAGAAAGAAACGAAAAGTTCCAGCAAATTCAAGCAGATATTGTAAAAGAAGCTACTGGTGGCGACGAGTTTAAACGTGCTGTGGTAGCTAGTATGTTTAAAGGCAATCAGTTCTTTGTATATGTATATAATGTATATAAAGATATTCGTTTTGTAGGTACTCCTCCAGAAAGCATTGGTAAATATGGTGGTGATACTGATAACTGGGAGTGGCCACGTCATACCGGTGATTTTTCTGTGTTTCGTGTGTACACAGGTAAAGATGGAAAACCTGCAAAGTATGATGCAGCCAACGTTCCAATGAATGCAAAGTATCACCTGCCTGTAAGTATTAAACCATTGAAAGATGGTGATTACAGTATGATTTATGGTTACCCAGGAGGAACAAACAGATATGAAATCAGCGATGGTGTTAAATTAAGTACCGATATCACAAGCCCTGTATTAGTTAAACTTCGTGATATGCGTTTGAAATTTATGCATGCAGAAATGATTAAAGATCCTGCTGTTAAATTACAACTAGCATCTTCTTATGCTGGTATTGCTAACTACTGGAAGTTCTTTGATGGTGAAAGCAAACAATTGTTGAAATATGATGTGTTTGGTAGTAAGAAAAAATATGAAGAAGAATTTACAAACTGGGCAAAAGGAAAATCTGAGTATGAAAATATTACCACAGATTATACTAAAAACTATGATGCCTGGAGACCTTATGCTAAACACCGTCAATACATCAATGAAGGTATTATGGGCTCGCCTTTAATGGCATTCGCTGCAAGCTGGATTGGATTAGAAGCTGCATTGAATAAAAAAGATGCTAAGCAAGAAGATATTGATAAAGCTGTTAAAGCTGCTGAAACTGCAAGAAAAAATTTCCTAAATGATGAGAACAAAAAAAGCGATCAGCAAATTTTAGCTAATGTTTTATCAATGTTTATGAGTGATGTAGATGCTGATCAACATCCTAAAGGATTCTTTACAGATTTGTTTAAAGCAAGCAGTATCGATGAGAATCCGTTTAAGAAATATGCTGCTGATGTGTTTGAAAATACAATGGCTTTTGATGATGTAAAATGGAAAGCCTTCATTGCAAAACCAACAGTAGAAGCACTGAATGCTGATCCTGCTTTTAAAACTGCAGCAGCATTTGTTAAAAATTATAACAGTAATTATGCTCCTAAATTTATGGCGTTTACCTTAAAGAATAACGACCTTGGTCGTGCCTACTTAAAAGGTATTATGGAATGGAATCCAGAGAAAGCTAAAAAAATGTATCCAGATGCAAACTTTACTATGCGTGTGAGCTATGGTAATGTAAAAAGCTATGCACCAAAAGATGCTGTGAAGTATGATATTGTTTGTACAATGAAAGGAGCAGTTGATAAATATGTGCCTGGAGATTATGAGTTTGATTTACCAAAAAAATATTTAGAACTTTATAAAGCCCGTGATTTTGGCAGATATGAAGACCCTATTTATAAAGATGTAGTTATTAGTTTTATCACTACGAATGATATCACTGGTGGTAATAGTGGTAGCCCTGTTATGAATGGCAAAGGTGAATTAATTGGTTTGGCATTCGATGGTAATTATGAAGCATTAAGCCATAAACTAGCTTTTGATAAAGATCTTAATCGTACTATTTGTGTTGATGTACGCTATGTATTATGGTGTATTGAAAAACTAGGTGGTGCTAAACATATTGTTGACGAGTTGGATATTGTGAGCAAATAAAATAATATATAACTAAAAAAAAACAGGCTGTCTCAAATATGTTGAGACAGCCTGTTTTTTTAAATACAATAAAATTAATCTTGTTTCTCTGGTCTCATTTGAGGGAATAATAATACATCCTGTATAGATGGTTGATTTAAAATCATCATACACAATCTGTCAATGCCAATACCAATGCCACTTGTAGGCGGCATACCATATTCCAAAGCACGTAAGAAATCATTATCAATAAACATAGCTTCATCATCGCCACGCTCCATTAGTTTTACCTGTTCTTCGAATCTTTCTCTTTGGTCAATTGGGTCGTTTAACTCACTATAAGCATTAGCAACTTCTTTACCATTAATCATCAACTCAAAACGTTCTACCAAGCCTGGCTTGTTTCTATGCTTTTTAGTTAAAGGGCTCATCTCAACAGGATAGTCCATAATAAAAGTTGGTTGAGAGTAAGTGTGTTCGCTGGTGGCACCAAAAATTTCATCAATCAACTTTCCTTTGCCAATATTATTAGGTACCTGAATTTTAAGTGTAGCACAAACTTCTCTTAACCCTGCTTCATCTTTTTCACTAATATCAATACCGGTATTTTCTTTAATAGCATCAAATATGGTAATACGTTTGAAAGGTGCTTTAAAGCTGATTATTTTATCACCTACTTGTACATCTGTATTTCCATGAACAGCAATAGCAATTTTTTCTAATAAAGTTTCAGTAACTTCCATCATCCAATAATAATCTTTATACGCGGTATACCACTCAAGTACTGTAAACTCCGGATTATGCGTTCTATCCATTCCCTCGTTTCTAAAGTTCCTGCTAAACTCATAAACCCAATCAAATCCACCAACGATCAATCTTTTTAGATAAAGCTCGTTTGCAATTCGTAGATAAAAAGGTACATCTAAGGCATTATGGTGTGTGATAAAAGGGCGGGCTGCTGCACCTCCAGGAATATTCTGCAACACAGGTGTATCAACTTCAATAGCACCTTGTTCATTTAAAAACTGGCGAATCGTGTTAATGATGGTTGTTCTTCCAATAAATACTTTTTTCAAATCAGGATTCACCACTAAATCTGCATAACGCTGACGATATTTGAATTCTGGGTCTGTTACTTCATCAAACACATTTCCTTCTTCATCTCGTTTCACAACAGGAAAAGGTTTTAAACATTTTGTTAGCAAGGTTAGTGTTTGCGTATGCAGGCTTGTTTCACCTGTTTTTGTGATAAACACATAACCCGTTGCACCAATAATATCTCCGAGATCTAAAGGCTTAACAACAGCATCCCAATAACTTTTATCTTCCTCAGGGCAAAGCTCATCACGTTTTACGTATAGTTGGAAAATACCCTTAGTATCCAGAATCTTAATAAAGAAAACTTTGCCTTTATCATTAATACTCATTACACGACCTGCAACACAAACATTTGAAAACTGCTCTTTGGTTTCCTCGGTAAATCCATCCTTTATATCTGTTGAATAATGGCTTACAGGATACAATGGTGCAGGATAGGCATCTATTCCTTGTTCATTTAGTTTTTGCAGTTTTTCTCTGCGTATTAATTCTTGTTCACTTAAATGTTGACTCATATTGTTTGCTTAAAAATGGCTGCGAAGATAAGTGTAGCAGCAATTGAAGCGTTTATTGATTCTCTTTATAGATATTTGGTTTTAGTATCTGCATTAATCTGCTGGCTGCAACATCATCAACATTAACCCAATCAAATTTTTCATATAATTTATGTGCATCTCTTGTTGCTAACATCCAACGTCGTAAACCCTGCAAATCTGGATGTTGATGAATCGTTTGCATAAGTAACTTTCCAAGACCCTTTCCTTGTTCTTCCTCTACAATAAATACATCTGCTAAATATGCAAATGTTGCTCTATCGCTAGTAACTCTTGCAAAACCAATTTGAGTTGAATTTCTGTAAACACCAAAACAAATCGAATAATCAATTGCACGTTCTACTGTTGCTTTTGGAATTCCTCCAGCCCAATAAGATTTTATTGAAAGGAACTGATGAATCATATTAATATTAAGCGTCGACTTGTCTGTACTTATTAAAATATCATTGTATGATTGCTGATAAGATTGATTACTCATTGAAAAGTTTTTTATATAGAGATTTTTTTGAGAGTGAAATAATATCACCAGGTTTCATTTCATCAAGGCAAATACTTTCAATACTTTTTCTAATAAGCCTAAGTGTTGGAAAACCAACACTAGCAGTCATTTTACGTACTTGTCTATTTTTTCCTTCGGTTAAAGTTAAACCTATCCAACTTGTTGGAATATCTTTTCTAAAACGTATGAGTGGATTTCTTTCATACACCACAGGGTTCTCTAAAACCCTTGCTGTTGCAGGTTTTGTTTTATATATTTTACCATCAATAGTTATGTTAACACCCAGTTGCAATTTGTTGATTGCATCAATGGTTATGCTTCCATCAACCTGCACATAGTACTCTCTGCTATGTTTAAAATTGGGATTTAATAAACGGTGATTGAGTAGCTTATCATTAGTTAATATTAATAAGCCTTCACTATCGTAATCTAATCGACCAACAGGATAAACATCTTTCTCAACATTAAAATAATCACCAAGAGTTTTTTTATCTCCTTCTTTTGAAAATTGAGATAATACTTGAAAAGGTTTATAAATAATATAATAACTAAAGGGCTTCAAATGCAGTGTATATAAGTATTACAAAGAAAATGATTTGTTGAAATATCCCAATAAAAAAATCCCGCTAATGCGGGACTTTGTATATGGATGGGTTAGTAAGTACCAGGAATTATTCATTCCCAGCACAATATTAAAACACTTTAAACTACTACAAAAAAATAGTGTGTTTTTTTTATACACATTCAAAAATAAAATGTGAATAGTGTTGATTAAATTATTCACAAAGCGATTCAGAATAATTTTATTTTATACAAACTTAGCTTGTGCTTTAACCTTGAAAGTATTATGAATAAAGGGTTTCAGAACTTTAACATTGAAATGCAAATTATTTATATGTTAAAATATTTTATGCAAAGAAGTTATATATACTTTTGCCTTCTTAATTTTATATATGAAATTTTCTACTCCACTTTCAATGTCAGCACTTGCAACATTAATTGATGCAACGGTTATTGGCAATGAAAATAATATAGCCACTGGAATCAACGAAATACACAAAGTTGAAGCAGGTGATATTTGTTTTGTTGATCATCCCAAATACTATGACAAATGTTTAAATAGTGCTGCAACCATTGTTATTATTAACACACAGGATGTTGCTATACCCAATGGTAAAACTCTTTTATTTACTCAAGAACCTTTTGAAGCATACTTAAAAATTGTTGACACCTTCAGACCTTTTATTGCATCGAAAACAGCAATTAGTGATACCGCAATTATTGGAGAAAATACTGTTATTATGCCCAATAGTTTTATTGGTAATAATGTAACAATTGGTAGTAATACTATCATTCATCCAAATGTTACTATACTTGATTATACGGAAATTGGTAATAATGTTATTATACAAAGTGGGACAGTAATTGGCAGCGATGCATTTTATTATAACACAAAAAAAAATAGAGAGGTTTGGTATAAAAGAATGAAAAGTTGTGGTAATGTTGTTATAGAGGATAACGTTGAAATTGGCTCTGGCTGTACAATTGATAGAGGTGTTACAGCTGAAACCAGAATTGGTAAAGGGACGATTATGGATAATCAGGTACATATTGGTCACGATGTTTCTGTTGGAAAAAATTGTTTGTTTGCTGCACAAGTGGGTATTGCTGGTGCAACAGTTATTCAAGATGGCGTTACACTTTGGGGACAGGTAGGAGTAAATAAAACTATAACCATTGGTAGTGGTGCTGTAGTAATGGGGCAGTCTGGCGTGGTTGGAAATATTGAAGGAAACAATATTTATTGGGGAACTCCAGCAATAAATTTTGGTGATAAAAAACGTGAAATGGTTTGGGTAAAACGCATTCCAGAGTTATGGAAAAAAGTGATGGGATAATTATTGTAGTTGATACTTCTCTTTCAACTCTCCACAAATTCTCTGAAGAGATTTTTCAAAAGAAGTGTATCTAAAATCTGGAAATTGCTTAAGTAATTTGCTATTATCAAATTCAACTCTTGTTTGTGCTGATATTGCTGTTTCTCTTGTTAAAAGAGGATTTGAACCAGTAATAATACTTTTCAACTTTTCAATTCTCCAAACTAATGCAGCTAAAAACGGGGTTACTTTTTTGTGAGCCTTTTTTTTGTTAAACTCTTTTGCAATTTCATCGAAAACGTTTTTATAAGACAAGTTCCAGCCATTTAATATATACCTTTCGTTTGATACAGATGAATTCATTAACAATATCATTGCCTGTACAACGTTTTTAACATCTACAAAACCATTACTTCCATGGGTATACCATGGAAATTCGTTGTAAACTGTTTTAAAAATTCCTGTAGAACCATTGTTCCAATCACCTGCACCCAGAATTATAGATGGATTTACAATTACAGCATTCAATCCTTCGCCAATGCCCCGCCAAACCTGCATTTCAGACAAATATTTTGTTTTACTGTATTCACTATTATTATCACTATCACTCCAATTCATTTGCTCAGAAATCATTTCTTGATTTCTGATTTTACCAATTGCTGCAACGGAACTCACATGCACCAGTTTTTCGATATTTGCATTAATACATGCATTCACTAAATTAGTTGTTCCATCAATATTTAACTGATGCAATAATGCTTTTTCTTTTGGATTAAACGAAACCATTGCAGCACAATGATAAACATACTTGATATTTTGCATGGCAGCTTCTAATGCAGTCATGTCAAGTATATCAACCTGTTTCCAAATTGCTAATCCTTGTAATTCTTGGGAAGGTTTAGTTTTATTGTAAAGTGCTATTATTTGGGGGGACGACTTACTCAACTCTTTTAAAAGATGTGAGCCAACTAAACCTGTTGCACCTGTAATGAGTATCATTAAACAAAAATATAGTTTTGTATTTCTTTTTTCAGAATGTTTATTGCCTTGAGTATTATTGTACCAACTACTTTTATTCAAATATTTTTTTTATTACTCTTTTCCATTCGTTTTCACTATACTTTCAAATCCTTCACCAACAGTGATTCCAAACATTTGAGCAGCCTTTTCATTATAAACCTTCTTTCTCAATTTTACCATTTCCCAACGCAGGTTGCTAGTAGATTTTGTTTTTAAATATTGTATAGCTTGCTCACCTGCCTGATATCCCCATTGATAAATATCGGCACCATAGGCAGCCACTGCACCACGTGCTACTAAACCAGATTCGCTTGTAAACACTGGCACTTTATCGTTATTACATGCTTTAATAATTGTTTCAAAAGAAGAAAAAACAACATTATCTGGATTAGCAAAAAAAGCGTCAATATGTTGTGCTAATAAAGATTGAGTCACTAACTGTGCATCGGCACTTGCATTTACAGGTAATGCCACTAATTCAATATTCATTGTGGCAGCTAGATTTTTAATTCTGTTTAAAGCATCTACACTTTGCGGTTCGCTTTGGTTAAAGATCATTCCCACCTTTATTTTTCCTTTTTTTGAAATCAGTTTTGGAATAATCGAAAATGAAGTATCTATGTATGCTAAATTTTCAGCCACTCCAAATAAATTGGGAGGTGACTTTCCATCTGCACTATTTAGTTTCATTAAGCTAGGTTCTGGTGCAACCATCATAAACACAGGAATATCTTTGATGTTTTGTAATGCAGCAATAGTAGGCGTTGTGGGGCAGGTTGCAATACAAGTTGGTTGTTGTGATTTATAATATTGAATGATTTGATTCAATGTAATATCACTACCCTGGGCGTTACGATAAATTACATTCAACGTTTTTTGTTCTTCACTAAAACCATTTTTTTTAAGTGCATCGAAAAAACCTTGTTTGGCTTTACCAATAGTTTGGTCTTCAAAAGCATCAACAAAAGCGACAGTTGGCAAATCATTTTTTGCTTTGCACGAAAAAAGAAAAATCGATATCAGTAAGTAGGAAAATGATTTCATATTCGTTTAAAATTTTTTGCTCAATAGAATTACAAATGTTGAATGGTGCTAACGCCACTGAAGCTCAATAGTAGCAATGCAGCTTGGAAAATAAAGAAAAACTTGCGAAGCAAAGTTTATTTACTGCCTAGCATTTTACATTCACTAATAAAACACAATTACATTTGTAAAAACAAATATAGCATCTATGCAATTTGGATTAATAGGCAGTGGAAGTTGGGCAACAGCATTAGCCAAACTTTTAACAGATAATGGTAACAACATTAATTGGTGGATACGTAATGATGCCACTATAAAAACAATACAAACTCGCAGACACAACCCTCATTATTTACATAGTGCTTATTTTAATGTGAATCAATTAGCATTAAGTAACAATATTGCTGAAGTTGTTGCTAACAGTGATGTTTTGGTGATTGCTACACCATCTGCTTATGCTGAAGATGCTTTAAATAAATTAGATAAAAATGCTTTGCAAGGCAAGAAAATAATTTCTGCAATTAAAGGAATTTTACCAGCAAAAAACCAATTACTCAATGACTTTCTAAATAAGGAATTTGATTTTGAAATTGAAAATTATTTTACTGTTTTGGGGCCTTGTCATGCAGAAGAAGTTGCAAGTGAAAAATTAAGCTATTTAACTTTTAGTGGTATTAATGAGGTGGAAGCAAAAGAGCTTGCACAATATTTTAAAACAGATTATTTGAATGTTGTTGCCAATCACGATGTTGTTGGTGTGCAGTATGCAGCCATCTTAAAAAACATTTATGCTTTGGGTGCGGGCATTGCACATGGCTTAGAGTATGGTGACAATTTTTTAAGTGTTTACATTACAAATGCCGCAGATGAAATGGTGAGATTTTTAAAACAACTTGTATGGAACAATGAATCAGAGGAAGAACAAAATAAGATAAATTATTCATCAT
>CANGOT010000038.1 GCA_947455425.1 Chitinophagaceae bacterium
ATTGTTGGTACTGGTGTACAAGTAACTGGTGTGTTGCACTTATTTACTATGCTCACAGGTATGGTTAAACTATCCTTACAACCATAGTTAGTGTTAACTACTAATTTCACATTGTAGGTTCCTGCTACAGAGAATGTTGCCAAAGGATTGCTTTGTGTGCTAGTTTGACCATTACCAAAGTCCCAATAGAAACCAGTTATCCAGCCCATTGTTACTTTGGAGTTACTATTAAAATCATACGTTAGACAATTGCCATTGTATTGAAAATCCCAAGCCACCGTTGGCTTTGGACTAACATATACTTGTTTGGTAGAAGCATAAGCTGTGCAACTTCCTATACAAGCATTGGCTTCTGTTACAACCAACGTAACATCATATTCCCCTGCTGTTGCATAAGTATGTGTTGGATTGGCTAGCGTACTAGTTGTACCATCACCAAAATTCCATAAGTAAGTTAATAATCCTATATTGCCTGTTACAGTGCTTGTAAAGCTAAAACTATTACCCGTTACACATTGTGCTGCTTGACTGATTATATAACTTGCCTGCAAATTACAATTTGGTGTTTGTACTACTAATTTTAAAATGGTTGCACTATCACAGCCTACACTGTTGGTTAAATGCACTGTATCTGTTGTACTTGCATTATAGCTTCTTCCATTCCAAATAAATGGCAACGCACTGTTACAAATGTAAGTTGAGGTTGTTGAGGTACTGTTTGTTTTAACTGTTAAAATTAATGTGGCAACACTATCGCATCCTTGGCTATTTGTTGTTGTATATATATATGTTCCAGTTATTGTTCTATTAACGCCATTCCATAAATATGGTAATTCACTTGGGCATATACTTACATTAGTTGTAGATGCTGTGTTTGTTTTAACTGTTAAGTTTAATGTAGCAACACTATCGCATCCTTGACTATTTGTTGTGGTGTATGTATATATTCCAGTTATAGTTCTATTAACACCATTCCATAAATATGGTAATTCACTTGGACATACACTTACATTAGTTGTAGATGCTGTGTTTGTTTTAACTGTTAAGTTTAATGTGGCAACACTATCGCATCCTTGACTATTTGTTGTGGTGTAAGTATATATTCCACTTAAAGTTCTATTAATGCCATTCCATAAATAAGGTAATTGACTTGGACATACACTTACATTAGTTGTACTTGAAGTGTTTGTTTTAACTGTTAAATTCAATGTGGCAACACTATCACATCCCTGGCTATTTGTTGTAGCATAAGTATATGTACCAGCAGCATTTCTATTTATACCATTCCAATTGTAAGGTAATTGAGATGGACAAATAGAAAGATTTGTTGTAGATGCTGTATTTGTTTTAACCGTTAAATTTAATGTGGCAACACTATCACATCCTTGACTATTTGTTGTTGTATATGTATATGTTCCAGTTGCTGTTCTGTTAACTCCATTCCAATTGTAAGGCAATTGATTTGGACATACACTTACATTAGTTGTACTTGAAGTGTTTGTTTTAACTGTTAAATTTAGTGTGGCAACACTATCACATCCTTTACTATTTGTTGTTGTATATGTATATGTTCCAGTTGTTGTTATGCTTTGACCATTCCAAACATAAGGAAGTTGAGATGGGCAAACACTTATGTTAGTTGTTGAAGAAGTTGGACCATACAATGCAGCATTTACAGTAATTGCAGATGATTTTGTACATCCATCAGCATCTGTTACTGTATAAGTATAAGTTCCAGGATTTACTGCAAAAGTTCCTGTTCCAGAAACCGGTGCTTTACCACCACTTGAAGTAACAGTTACAGTTGATTGACCACCAGGACAATTAATAGTTGTTGCACTTACACCAATTGTTAGAGGAGCTGGTTTGTATACAGTAAAACTATTATCATAAGCACATCCATTTGCATCTGTAACATTAACAGTATAATTTCCTATACTCAATCCACTTATTGTATCTGTCGTAGCTAAATTGCTCCATAATACATCATAAGGTGCTGTAGCTCCACTATAACTTACCCAGGCTTTACCTGTTGGAAAAATATCACAACTCTTAATGTCTTGCTTAGTAAAGTTTACGGTCAATGGGGTAGGTTGAGTAATCGTTCCAGAACAAGTTGCAGTTGTTCCATTAGCATCTCTGATGGTTACTGTATAAGTTCCAATAGAAAGATTATTAATTGAACTGGTTGTTGCTCCTGTATTCCATAGATAAGTGTAAGGTGTAGTTCCACCATTAACTTGAGCTGTAGCTCTGCCATCGTTTAATCCATTACAAGTTACATTTTGTATTGCAATTCCCAAACAATTTATTGGCCCAGGCACATAAGGATAAAAACCAAAATCAATGGTATGATTTGTTGTTGAAATTCTGGGTCCAGCAACTAATGCAAATGCCATATTATTGATAGCCCCACCAGCTTCTGCACCACTGCTAATTGTTCCATTATTATCATTAAGCGTTGGATTTGTTCCTTCTCCTGTAAATGCTCTTGTAAGATTATATTGGTTACCGCTTACTGTTAAAATTCCATTACTGAACTGAGATGGGTTTATGGTTAAATAGTAAGTTGCTTTTGGAGTTATGTTTACACCATTTACACCCGTTGTAAAATAATAATTACCATTAGCATCTGTTGTTGTGGTAGCTAAAACATTTCCATTAGCATCTCTTAATTGAACACTTACGCCTGTTAATACTGTTTCATTTGGATCTTGAACACCATCTTTATCTGTATCAATCCATATTCTATTTCCTATTTCATTGTATGAAACTAAATCTGTAGCTAATTCTAAATCTCCCATTGTACCACCTTTGGCAAATAAGCCATCAGTAAGGTTTCTGGCACAACTAGCTATTAAATAATTGGCAGTATTGCTACCCGTAATGTTACTATTTTTTCTTACTCCAAATGCATTTACTTGTCTTGTATAAGCTGCATCCCAAGAATCCATATTTGCACTTACCACTTCGCCACTTCCTGGTCTTATGGCAATTCCACCAACCATATTTTCACTATGTGCTAATCCACCTCCATAAAAAGTATTATCATCATAAAACTCACCAAAACCAGGTCCTTGATTATTGTTTGTACTAAACCCTGTATTTGGGCCCGCTTTGCCACCATTTTCTAAAACATAGGTATTACCATATTTATAGGCCCTTAAAATATCTCCTGCGGTAAATACATAATAGCCTGTAGTCGAATTCACATCTGGTCCATATTGATCATTTCCCCATTGAAAAGTTGCTCTATCTGCAAATGAAATAACAATACTTCCATCAATATCAAAAGCCAAATCTGCTAAAATTGGAGTTGCATATTGTATATATGTTCCTGAAACGGATGGTGCAACATTGTAATCGTCAGTCCAAGGATACCAGCCACTTGGTCCACCAGATGGTGTACCCTTAGGATATGTAAGAGGGAAATCAAACACTGCCGTAAAAACACCTGTTGAAGTATTTAATTGATATACAGTTCCTGTCATATCACTTTTGTTATTGCTAATGCTTCCATCACAAACCACTCCCACATAAACTTTCCCTTGATACACTTTACAAGCCCATGGTCTCGCTTCTCCATTAGTACAATTTCCAATAGGAATTTGATAAGTAGTAATATCAGCAGCAGTTGGTGGTGTTGCAGGATTTCCATCTTGGTCTAACTTAATTGCTAATAGCGTTCTTTCATAAAGATTTACAACATACAAAGTACTTCCATCTTCACTTAAACTCATTCCACCCAAACCTACTTTTCCCACCTGCCCAAATGTTGATGGGTCGTGTGTAAGGGTATTTATGCCTGACAAACCTCTTGCACTATTACTTAAAACAGTACTTTGACCAATATTAACACCTAAGCCAGCAATATCAAATAAATTGCTTGTAGTGTTTGTTGTAACATCAGTTTTATAAATACCGCCCAAACCTTGTGGTCCTAAACCCACGTGACGTTTCAAAACAGCAGCAGTATATAACTCTTTTCTATATTTGTTATAAGCCGCAGCCCATAAACTACCTGTTTGAGAAATGTTTGCACTATATTGATTTAATGGCCCATTTAATCCACAGGGGTTTTGAGAACCGTAATTTCCTGTACCAAAATTGTATGACAATTTTACAATCGATTTTGCATTAGCAAGAGACGCGTGTTGAGGATCGCCATTGACATATATCGGAACATAAATATCTGGATTGGTTTGTGCAAAATCATAAGCATTTAATACACCCATTGTTGTATTGCAATTGGGTGCATTATAAAATTGAACAGAAGTCCCTCCTTGCTGTGTTTCTGTTCTCCTTAAATATGCAGGAATATTTGTTAGCTCTACTCTCACAGGATACTTGGCACTGGGAACATTAATACTCCATAATCCATCAACATCAGATGTTGTTGTATAGGTAGTTCCATTTACATCAAAAACAGTTATCGTTATTCCAGCCTCGCCTTTTGTTTCTCCAGGTTGCTGAACACCATCTGCATTATAATCAACAAATACCTTACCTCCCATATTTCCACTTGGGCAAACAAGGGTTTGGCAAGGGCTCGGTGCGGTGTAGTTCGATGTAACAGTGCCACAAGTATTACTAGCTGTAATAGTTCCACTGGCATTGTTACTTGGCACTTCAAACGCCACAACCTGCGGTGTTACCAATTTTGTAACATAAGGGGTTTGCTCTGCTAGAATGGTTTTTGTTTGGCTACCTAAAGTAACAGTTATATTATTTCCAGCAATAACATTTGTCCAACCTACTTGTACACTTACAGTACAGTAGCTTCCACCATTATAAAAATAACAACCACTAGTGGTTACTTTTTCTATTCTAATACTACACTGTGCTTCACCTAAATATGATATTCCTGTTAAGCACAATAAAACAAATAATCTTCTTAAAATATTTCTCACTTTTTTTGTCTTAATTGTTATCGATTAATAAGTATGAATGAACTGAATTATTGGATCTAAATTCAATTGTGAGTTTTGCATTATATTGATTAACATCTAAATAATAAACCCACACATTAGGTTTGGGGGTATTATCTGCAACACCTAATAATTGTGAAATTTCAGCTTGTGAAGTAAATTGCATTGTGGGGCTGAAACCTTCTCTGCAAAATTCATTTTGAAAAGCAACTATTAAATCTGCTAATTGTTTTGCTTCATTAATTCTGTTTATCCCTTTTTTAGATTTAAAGTCATTACTAATTTGTGTAACTACAGGCGTAAATGTGATAGTACTTTGTGCATTTATTGCAGTGGTGGTGATGATTACCAGCAGTAAAAAACTAAACAACTTCTTTTGCCATTTTTTGTATTGATTCACACTCATTTTTTTAATCATTTTTAATTGTACATTAAGAGATATAATTACATTTTCTTTTTTTGATAGGAATTGGCATTAACGTATCGACCAATTGGTTGCATTAGAGATAATTGGTTGCAATGCCTATTACTGGATTATAAAATTCAGCATCAGTTTGCGATATGGCATTTCTTAAAAAGGAACTCCACAACATGATTGAGCGTTGCAACGATTTTTTTATTGTATTTATTTTAAACTTAAAAGAAGAAAAAAGTTTAAATACAACAATGAAGGACATAACATCCTTTAGATAAACATTTATTAATGTTTTATTTTTAGACATAACAGGAGCTTAGGAAGCGGTGCAAATAGTTAAAAACTCATCTCTTAAAAAACCCTTAAGTTAGTGATAAGAATTTTCTCAAGAAATTGTTTCAAAAAGTATATCAAACATCAATTGCATAGATGTTTAACATTCTTTGTTTAATTATTTTCTTAGGAGATAGATGTTGTAGTTTTCAGACTCCGAAATTACAGAGTAGCGTACAGGGATAATTCGTATAACTACAAGAAATGCAGTATAGCATATACAAGAACGAAGATTTAGAGAGATTATTGTTTTAGGTTCAAACAAAAACCTCCAAAGTCTTTGAACTTTGGAGGTTTTTATAATTCATTTATTACCAATCTATTTTCCTACCATCAATTTAGCAGGGTTGTATTTAACATCATCACCATCTAAAGTAACAATGTATAAACCGTTAGCTAACCTGTTTTCAACTGCTATAGAGTTTGTTCCTTTGGTAGCATTGATGAACATTGTTTTAACAGTTTTGCCTGTTGCAGCTTCTACTACTTTCAACACCAATGGTTGTGCAGCATCGCTTGTGAAAGCAACAGTAAACTTACCTGTTGTTGGATTTGGATAAACACCCAAAGTCGTTGCACTTAAGCTGTTGTTGATGACATCTAATTTGCTAAACCTTGCTTTACTTAAATTAACATTCATTGCCACAGGCACTCCACGATTATTATTAAAACTAAAACTAACTGCATTAAGTGAATTGCTATTTACTAGTGTGTTGTACTTGGTTGACTTGAAGTTAGCAAGTGATATTGCATATTCTTGATTGCCATTTAAACTCATTGTATAGCTGTATTGGTCTTTCCAATTTGTAATATTACTACTAACAAGAGTTATTGTTACAGAACCTGCTCCAACTGCATTTGCAGTAAACTTAAAGCTCTTGTAGCTGCTAATATCTAAAGCATTACAATCTGTTCCAATCGTTTTATAAACACTGAAGTAATCTTTTGTAGTTGCATCAAATGAAACGTTTCTCATTAAACGATATTCATCAGTATTTGCATTTGCATTACCATCTGCTGCAACTGTGAAGCTGTTAATTTTTGTTGACCCACTATAGCTGTTACTCCAAGTGCCATCATTCAAATACAACATATCTGTTTTACTATTGTTGATGTATAAACTGATGGTTGCTTCATAAGCATCTTTTACATTAAGTTGAACTGTTGATTGATTTGCTGCAAGATTTGCAATAGGAACTATTTTAGTAGTTTCATTTGATGTTTCTGTTAACTTTTCTTTCAACTCAAAATAGCCACTTGTTGCTGTTGTATTGTTTTGAATAGTTAATGAAATAGTATTTTCATTTCTATTTCCTTTACTTACATAAGCAGCAGGTAAATCATTCGCTGCATTTACTTGTGTAATAGCACCATTAGCTTCTAGTTTTTGAAGAATATCATTCGCCATACTCTTAGCCATATCATAACTTACAGCCCATAATTGGAAGTTGTATAAATTATCGTCTTGTTGATAATCATCGGTGAACCATTTGCTTTGCAAGCTAATGGTGTTGCGGTTTGCAGATGTTCCAGCACTTAAATTAATAGCATATTCTATTTCTCCAGTACATTGTTGAACTTTATAGGCAACAAGATGATGACCTCTTACATTAATTGTTTTTACTTCCAATAAACTTGCACCTTTTAATCTGTCGCAAATTGGTTTAGTGTGTGTGTATACATTACCTAAAGTTTTTGTTCCAAAGGCTACAGCTTTTGTTGTATTGGCTTTGGTATAATCTATAGCTAACACTTCAACTGCATTGGTAATATTGGTAAGATCTGTTGGTGTTGTAACATATGCTGCATCTGTATTTTCAACTGTTGCAGGAACTAATGAACTTAAAGTTAAACTGTTTGTGCCATTTACAATTACGCCACTTTGTGTGAATTTATTGTTATTGTTATAAGCATTTGTTGTAACTACACTGTGAATTGCATTGCCATATAATCTTACTGCCAAAGCATCTCCCAATGTTTTTGTCTCTAAACCCCCACCTACACCAGAAGTAACACTTGCACTGCAAGTATCTATTCTTACATTTTGTGTTGCAAATCCACCATTACCGTAACAATTATTTACGGTATCATGATACACTGCCCAGTAGCTTCCAAATGGTGCTGCCGCTGCATTACTAATTTTGTTAGCTGCTGTTGCAGGGTTTGCTGTATGCCACTCTAACACTGTATTTGCAGGTTTTGTGCAGGTAAGTGTAACAGTTGTTAAATCATAAGTTGTAGCAGCTCCTAAACATATATAGCTTGTGCTTAAACATGGTGATGATATGTTTGATGAACAAGGTGTTGGTGTTGCACTACAAGTATTATCGTAAGTTACAACTGTTGCTGTTGATGGACTGCTCCAGCAGCCTGCACCATTTGTTGCAGTTAAAGTATAAGAACCCGTTTGTGTAGAATCCAGGGTAATGCAAGCAGATGTTCCTGCTGCTGGTGATACTGCTATCCCATTTTTATACCACTGATAATTACTCCAACCCCAGGTTGAAGGACAAAGCATAACCGAGCCACCTTTACAGATCGTTGCTGTGCCTGCATGTACTTCAACCACAGGTGCAGCAGGTGCTGTAAGGTTGATAAGCATTGTATCTTTTCCACCAGCTGTTGTATAAACAAAACCAATTGTTCCAACAAATGGAGCTGATGGTAATGTAACCACAGCAACACCATTAGTTGTTGCACTTAAAATTGCACTTGCAGGATTACCTGCTAATGAGGTCCATAAACCAGTTGCAGGTAAAGCTCCAATTAAAATATCAGTTAAAATATTACTTCCACAAGCAAAGCTATGATCTGCACCTGCATTCGGTTTTGGATCTATAGAGAATACTAAAGTAGCAGCACTATCACAACCCACAGCATTGGTTAAATGTGCTGTATATGTTCCTGCCGTAGTATATGTAGTTCCATTAAACGTGTATGAGCCTCCAAAAGGAACAGAAATAGTTGTTGTTGATGTTGTTGGCGATAACACAATAAGTGTTAAGGTTGCAGCACTATCACATCCTACAGCATTGGTAAAATGTGCTGTTTGTGAACCTGCAGCATTAAACGTTAAACCATTCCAACTATAAGGTAATTGTGGCGGACAAACACTTATTGTTGATGATGATGTGCTTGTAGCTTTTACAGTTAAGTTTAAAGTAGCAGCACTATCGCAACCTATAGCATTGGTAAAATGTGCTGTTTGAGAACCTGCTGCATTAAATGTTAAGCCATTCCAACTATAAGGTAATGCACTTGGGCAAATGCTTATATTAGTTGTGGATGTTGATGTTGACAACACAACAAGTGCTAAACTTGCAGCACTATCGCAACCAACACTATTTGTTAAATGTGCAGTTTGTAAGCCTGCTGCATTAAACGTTAAACCATTCCAGGTGTAAGGTAATGCAGTTGGGCAAATTGTTACCGCAGTTAATGATGTTGATGTAGGAAGTATCGATAGATTTAGTTTTGCCAAACTATCACAACCATTTCCTATAGCAATATATGCAGTTTGTGATCCAGCTGCATTAAACGTTAAACCATTCCAATAGAACGGTAAAGCACTTGGGCAAATACTTAAATTAGTAGATGAAGTTGATAATACAGTTAAATTCATTGTGGCAAGACTATCACAACCATCCGAATTTGTTAAATGTGCAACTTGTGTACCTGCTGCATTAAATGTTAAGCCATTCCAAGAAAACGGTAATGCACTTGGACAAACAGTAGAATCAGTTGAAGAAGTTGTTGAAGCTAATACAGTTAAATTTAATGTTGCAGCACTATCACAACCTACACTATTAGTTAAATGTTTTGTTTGAGAGCCTGTAGCACTAAACGTTAACCCATTCCATGTATATGGTAAAGCACTTGAGCATACAGTTACATTGGTTGTTGAAGTAGAGGTTGTATTAACTGTTAAGTTCAATGTTGCAGCACTATCGCAACCAACACTATTTGTTAAGTGTTTTGTTTGAGAGCCTGTAGCATTGAATGTTAAACCATTCCAAACGTATGGTAATGCACTTGGACAAAGACTTAAATTTGTAATTGATGTTGATGTTTGCTTCACTGTAACAGTAACACTATTTGAGTTTGCACCCGTACAAACCCAATTGGTTACAACAGCACGATAATAAGTAGTAGCACTTAAATTAGAAGCTGTGTAGCTTGCAGATGTTGCACCAACAATATCATTAAATGTTGAATTATTTGCTGATGATTGCCATTGTATCGTTCCAATACTTCCACTTAAAGAAAGATTGGTTGAGTTAGTTCCAGCACACACAGATGCAGCACCAGAAGCAGTTCCAGCAACTGAAGCAGTAGAAACAGTAATAATACCCGGACTACTTAATGCAGTTCCACAAGCTCCGTTTGTTAATACAGCTCTATATCTTCTTGTTCCGGTAATTGCTGAATAACTTTGAGATGCCGTTGTGTTGGCAACATCTGTCCAAACAATACCACCATCTGTAGAATACTGCCATTTAGAAACAGAACCTGTATAGCCCGAAAGTGTTAATGTACCTGAGTTTGAGCCACCACAATAGTTATCACTGCTTACAGTTCCACCAACTGGTGCAGTACCAGCAATAGCATTAACTGTGTAAACATTTGTATAAACTGTATTTGAACAACTTAGTACCACTGCTCTAAAATAATAGGTTCCAGCAGTGTTTAATTGATAAGACATTGCTGGTGTTGTATTACTAATATCTGTTACTCCAGAAGAGAAATTACTTGTTGTTGAAACCTGCCATTTTACAATACTCCCACTATATCCATTCAATGTAAAATTTACATTAGCACCATTACAAATGGTATTATTATCTGCCACAATATTTCCCGCAACAGCAGCACTAACATTGATGTAAGTTGATGAAGTTCCTAAGCCACTACAGCTAGCCGTATTTACTACTGCTCTGTAATATGTATTTTGAGTAATATTATTTACCGTATAAGTTGCAGATGCACTACTTGCTATATCATTTGCAGTTGATAAAAAATTATCGTAAGAATACTGCCATTTAACAACAGAACCACCACTAGCCAAACCAGTTAATGTAAGTGTGGTACTATTGGTTCCAGAACAAACTGTAATATTACCACCAGTTATTGTTCCAGATGGTGCACCTGTTATAGCAAGGTTTCTTGTATATACAACATTGGCTGATGTGTTATCTGTTGACATTCCACCATATTCTACAATTGTATAATATCCTTGAGATCCATTCAAATCATTCCAATTACCACTAGCAACATATATCTCACCAAAATTTTCATTGCCGGCATTGTTAGGTTCTCCACCATTCCAGCTATTATAAACGGAACTGATGTTAACTTGATTGCCAGTTGACATTTGTGTTCCTTTTTCAGGTCCACTAGCCCAATACCATTTTCCTTCAGATGCAGACTGATTAGCATAAGTTGTGGTTCCTAATACAGAATTGATATAACTATAATCATCGGTATTACCTATCCAGCTATCACTAGCTAGAATTTTAGAGACAAAACTATTCTCGGCAGCCGATGTAATAGTAACCATATATCCCTGACGTCCAAAATAGGAACTGTTATTTGCATTCGTATAACCTGTTTGCCAGTTAGTTTGTGTAGGAGATAATTGATAGAAGTGTCCATTTAATGGATTATAGAATTTAGCTCCTGCAATAAAACTTACTTGCCTTTGCTCTGGATAGCAAGTTGCTGAAGAAGTTCTTATAGTTATGGTTCTTAAAAATGCTTGCCAACTTGCAGCATCAGTAACACCTGTAAACTGAATACTTTTTGATGTTGTATTAAAAGTGCCTGGTGTAATACCAGCTGGAACTGTACCTGTATAAGCTAAAATATCACCACTGGTATAACTACCAGTAATTTGAACTGTGAAGCCAGAAATGGTTCCATCAGAGGAGATGGTTAATCCTGGATCAACAACAGTAGCAACATTATTAGAAATAGTGTTTGTACTACTTGTTCCGTTTAAGGAAACTGTTGTAGCAGTTTGCGACATGGCATTCCTTGCAAATAATGAACATAACACTAGTAACAGGAGTAGCGATTTTTTCATGGTGGTTAATTTTAATTTTAAAGGAGATTGAATTTTATTGACAGCAATAAAAGATGGTGCATTATTTACACTAACATTTGTAGATGTCATTATTTTAGTCATCACAGGAGGTTTAAAAATCGGGTGCAAATTGCTTCACATACATTGCCTAAAAAATCCCTTAATCAATTGGGATTTACTTTTAAGAATAATACTTGAATAACTTACGTACTTGTTACTGCCAATTATTTTATAGGCAATAACATTAAACAAACAATTTCTTGCCTGTTATTTTCTGTTTGCGTAGGGATGCGGTATTGTAGTTTTCTAAACTTTTTTTAGAAGATAAGGTATGGGGATAATGATATGTCTGCTAAAAAGAGCATACATCTTGTCAAGAACGATAGTTATTATGTTTTTATTGTATTTAAAAAGAAGAAGTTTAGAATAATTTGAAAAAATATTCAACATTAATTGCATCGGATGCATCTATTTTTCCGGGTTTGACTACCGCTACTTGGGGTATCAATACCGCCGGCTTCGGTATCAATACCGCTGCTTGGGGTATGACTACCACAGCTTGGGGTATTGATACCGTAGCGTATATCATTCGAAGCTATGATGTCATAAAAAAAAAGAGTGCCTTAATTAGACACTCTTTTTAATAAAATTATAATAAATACGTTACCAAGAACTTCGGCTACCTGGCGTTTTCTTTAACACAAACAAGCGAGTGATATTAAAGCCAAAATGCACGTCGCCTTTACCCCAATCTCCAGTTGTGTTAGTAATAAAGCTTCTCTCTGTCATACCAGTTGAATTGGTAAAATGTAATTGAAATACGTGACCACCCGTTTCTATATCAACACCAAGTGATAAAGAGTTGGTAGTTCCATCCAATTTATCAATTTGATGAAAATAGTCTGCAGTAAGAGCAACCCTTTTTGATATTTTAACTCGTCCACCAATTCCCAGAGAAAACAAATCATTTTTCTCGGTTGATAAATCAACCATATTGATGTGTACCCAGGTTGGTGTTAACTGCATTGAAAATGCATCATTAAATTTACGAGCAATCATCAATTGATTGACAAAAGAAGTTCTATTGGTGAAATTAATTTCTTCTGAACCTTTTTGTGTATAATGCATCACACCACCAAGATAAGTAACGCTCATTGGCATCTTTACTTTACCTGTAGATTGACGCAATAATTTATACTTTACAAATGCATCATATTCTTTATCTACAGTACTTCTAC